>NZ_JBSFGJ010000119.1:0-22970 GCF_053596515.1 Nonomuraea sp. NPDC001684 | reverse complement strand
GCCGCCGCGGCGGCGCTCGGCCGGGTGCACGAGTGCCGCCTGCTCTACGAGGCGCTGCTGCCCTTCGGCGGCCGGATCACCGTCCTGTCGGCCTGCGCCTGGGTGGGGCCGGTGGACTGGCACCTCGCGCTGCTGGCCGAGGCGACCGGCCGGCACGAGAGCGCGGTCCGGCACCTGACCGAGCTCGAACGGCTGGCCGCCCGCAACGGCCTGACCTGGTGGCGCGACCGGGCGGCCGAGGCCCGCCGGGGGCCCGGCCGCAAGCACCTGCAACTGGCCACCAGCGGATGACAAGGGCCCCCTGATCGACTCTCCTGACGATCGCCAGGGGAGTCGATCGCCGGGAGGGGAGTGCGGGATGACGGGTGCGCAGGCTTTGGTGCGGGCGCTTGAGAGAGTCGGCGTGGACACCGTGTTCGGCATCCCCGGCGGCGCCGTCCTGCCCGCCTACGACCCGCTGTACCGCTCGACCTCGATCAGGCACGTGCTGGTCCGGCACGAGCAGGGCGCCGGGCACGCGGCCGAGGGCTACGCGCAGGCCACCGGCAAGGTCGGGGTCTGCATGGCGACCAGCGGCCCGGGGGCCACGAACCTGGTGACGCCGCTCGCCGACGCCTACATGGACTCGGTGCCGATCGTCGCGATCACCGGCCAGGTGCCCAGCTCGCAGATCGGCACGGACGCCTTCCAGGAGGCCGACATCACGGGCATCACCCTGTCGATCACCAAGCACAGCTTCCTGGTCACCGACGCGGCCGACATCCCCCGCACGATCATGGAGGCGTTCCACCTCGCCTCCACCGGCCGTCCGGGTCCGGTGCTGGTGGACATCACCAAGGACGCGCTCCAGGCCGAGACCGCCTTCGTGTGGCCGCCGGTCATGCGGCTGCCCGGCTACCGCCCGGTCACCCGGCCGAACGCCCGGCAGATCAGGGCCGCCGCCGAGCTCATGGCCACGGCCCGGCGGCCGGTCCTGTACGTCGGCGGCGGCGTGCACAAGGCGGGCGCGTCCGCCGAGCTGCTGCGCCTGGCCGAGCTGACCGGCATCCCGGTCGTCACCACGCTCATGGCCCGCGGCACGTTCCCCGACAGCCACCCGCTGCACATGGGCATGCCCGGCATGCACGGCTCGGTCGCGGCCGTCGGAGCCCTCCAGCGGGCCGACCTGATCGTCGCGCTCGGCGCCCGGTTCGACGAGCGCGTCACCGGCGACCTGGGCACGTTCGCGCCGCACGCCAAGGTCGTGCACGCCGACGTGGACCCGGCCGAGATCTCCAAGAACCGGCACGCCGACGTGCCCGTCGTGGGCGACTGCAAGGAGGTGCTGGCCGAGCTGACCGCCGCCCTGGCCGGCCGGCCGGGCGACCGCGCGGACTGGTTGCGCACGCTGGAGGGGTACCGGCGCACGTACCCGCTGGGCTACGAGACGGTCGAGGGCGCGCTCGCCCCGCAGTACGTCATGCAGCGGCTGAGCGCCCTGGCCGGTCCTGAGGCCGTCTACACCTCCGGCGTGGGCCAGCACCAGATGTGGGCCGCCCAGTTCATCGCCCACGAGCGGCCGGGCTCGTTCGTCAACTCCGGCGGCGCGGGCACGATGGGCTTCGCGATCCCCGCCGCGATGGGGGCCAAGATCGGCTGCCCGGACCGCACGGTGTGGGCGATCGACGGCGACGGCTGCTTCCAGATGACCAACCAGGAGCTGGCCGTGTGCGCGCTGGAGGGCGTGCCGATCAAGGTGGCCGTCATCAACAACGGCAGCCTCGGCATGGTCCGCCAGTGGCAGACCCTCATGTACGACGGCCGCCACTCCAACACCGACCTGCGCGCCGCCCGCCGCATCCCCGACTTCGTCGCGCTGGCCGAGGCGTACGGCTGCCACGGCCTGCGCTGCGAACGCCCCGAGGACGTGGACGCGGCCGTCGAGCAGGCCATGGCGATCGACGACCGGCCGGTGGTGGTGGACTTCGTCGTGCACCGGGACGCGATGGTGTGGCCCATGGTGCCCGCCGGCACGAGCAACGACGACATCCGGATCGCCAGGAACCTGGCTCCGAACTGGGGAGATGACGAATGAGTCAAGTCGTAACAAAGCAGCCAAAGGTGCCGAACCTCATTTAAGCTTCCTTGACCCGGGGCGGCCCGGGCCGCGGAACCGAGGTGGAAAGTGGCGCTGCGCGTCAAGGTGCTGGGGCCCATCGTGGCCGAGATCGACGGGGTGGAGGTCGCGCTCGGCGGCCCGAGACAGCGCGCGGTGCTCGCCGTGCTGGTCGCCGCGCGCGGGCAGGTGGTCTCGGCCGAACGCGTGCTCGACGCCGCCTGGGACGAGGGCGAGCCCGCCTCGATGCCCACCCTGCACTCCTACATCACCAGGCTGCGCAAGGCACTCGAACCCGGCCGGACCAGCCGGGCGCCGCAGAGCGTGCTGGCCCGCGTCGGCAACGGCTACACGCTGCGCGTCGAGCCCGACGCCGTGGACGCCGAGCGGTTCGCCCGCAAGGTCGCGGAAGGGCAGCTCCTGCTGGAGTCGGGCGACCACAGCTCGGCGCTGGCGGTGCTGAGCGAGGCCGTGGAGCTGTGGGGCGGGCAGCCGTACGGGGAGTTCGCGGGCGCGGCCTTCGCCGTCCCGGAGATCGCGCGGCTCCAGGGGCTGTTCCTGTCGGCGCGGGAGAGCCTGTTCGCCGCGCAGCTCGCCCTCGGACGGCACGCGGCCGTGGTGCCGGAGCTGGAGAAGCTCATCGCCGAGCAGCCCATGAGCGAGCGCGGCTGGGAGCTGCTGGTGCTGGCCCTGTACCGGTCGGGCCGCCAGGGCGACGCGCTGGCCGCGCTGCGCTCCGCCCGCCGCGTGCTGGCCGAGGAGCTGGGCATCGATCCGGGGCCGGGGCTGCGCGAGCTGGAGGCGGCGGTGCTGGCCCAGGACGACGCGCTGCGTCCCGGCGGCGCCGCGCCGCTGCCGGAACGCGGCGGAAACCTGCCCTTCCCCGTGACCGCGCTGGTCGGCCGGGCGGCCGAGGTCGAGCAGGTGGCCGCGCTGCTCGCCGAGCACCGGCTGGTCACGCTCAGCGGGCCGGGCGGCATCGGCAAGACCCGGCTGGCGCTGGAGACCGCGCGGGCCAGGGACGACGCCGACGGGCCGTGGCTGGTGGAGCTCGCCGGGCTGGCCGACCCCTCGCTGGTGGCCGGGGCCATCGCCCAGGTGCTCGGGCTCACCGGGCCGGTCACCGGGCAACGCCTGGCGTACGCGCTGCGCGCCCGCAGCCCGCTGCTGGTGATCGACAACTGCGAGCACCTCGTGACGGCCGTCCGGGACACGGTGTCCGAGCTGCTGGCCGGGGCGGGCGGCGTACGCGTGCTGGCCACCAGCCGCGAGACGCTCGGCGTGCCGGGCGAGGCCCTGTACGACGTGCCGCCGCTGTCCACGGCGGACGCCCGCGACCTGTTCCTGAGCCGGGCCAGGGCCGCCGCGCCCGGCTGGGAGCCGACGCCCGCCGAACTGGCCAACGCCGAACGCCTCTGCCTGGGGCTCGACGGGCTGCCCCTGGCGGTCGAGCTGGCCGCCGGGCAGTGCCGCATGTTGTCGGTCGAGCAGATCCTCACCTCGATGGACGACAGGTTCAGCGTGCTCACCGACGGTGCCGGCCCGCAGCGGCACCGCACGCTGGCCCGTACCGTGGAGTGGAGCTACGACCTGCTCGAACCCGCTGAGCGCGAGCTGTTCCACCGGCTCGGCGCGTTCGCCTCCGGCTTCGACCTGGACGCCGCGGCCGCGGTGTGCGGGCGGCCGGTCCTGGGCGGCCTGGGCGCGCTGGTGCGCAAGTCGCTGGTCGCCGTCGAGCCCGGCACCTCGCCGCGCCGCTACCGGCTGCTGGAGACGATCAAGGAGTTCGCCCGCGCCCGGCAGGACCCGGCCGAGCTGGCCGAGGCCCAGGCCGCGCATCGCGCCTGGGTGCTGACCCGCGCCGAGGCCGCCGACGCCAGGATCCGCGGCGAGGGGGCGACCGCCGCGATGGAGGTGCTCCTCGCCGACCAGGCCGAGCACCGGGCCGCGTTCACCTCGGCGATGCTGGCCGGCGACGGCGGGTACGCGCTGCGGCTCACCGGCCTGCTGTCGTGGTTCTGGTACCGCAGGGGCCACGTCGCCGAGGGGCTGGCCAGCCTGTCGGCGGCCATGGAGCTCTACCCCGACGCCGAGCCCGGCGTGCGCTCCCAGGCGCTGATCGGCATGGCCGGCCTGCACTACCTGGCCGGCGACTTCGCCGCCGCGAGCCGGCGGGCCAGGGAGGCGGCCGAGATGGCCCGCCTGGCCGACGACCTGGTCGCCGAGGGGCGCGCCCTGACCTACCGCGCGCTGTTCGGCGGCCTGTGCGGGGCGCCGAACGCCCTGGCCGACGCCCGTGCCGCGCTCGACCTGGCCGAGGTGGCCGGCATGGCGTGGCTGCACGCCGAGGCGCTGATGGTGCTCGGCATGCTGCTGGTGTTCGCCCGGGAGACGGGCGAGGCGGCCGGCTGGCTGACCCGGTCGATCGAGGTGGCCACCAGGACGGGACACCGCTTCGTCACCGCCTCCTCGACCTGGCTGCTGATGAAGATCGACCTGCTGGGCGGCCGTACCGACCGGCCGCTGGCGTCCGGGCTGCCGATCCTGCGCATGCTCGACGAGGACAAGGACGTCACGTCCTGGCTGGTCATGGCGCACACGCTGGCCGGGGTGCTCACCGCGGGCGGGCTGCCGCGGGACGGCGCCCGCCTGCTCGGCGCGGTCGAGGCGGTCGGGGCCCGGGTCGGCTTCTCGCCGCCGGAGCTGGACCCGGCCGACGGCGCCGAGCGGGAGGAGCTGATCCGGCGCGCGCTGCCCGCCGCCGAGCTGGCCGAGTGCCTGCGCGAGGGCGCCGCCCTGTCACCCGCCCAGGTGCACGGCCTGCTCGACCGGCTGATCCGGAGCCGCGTCCACTGACCTGGGATTCTTGCGCCGGGCGGGCCGGCAGGCTTTGGTACAGGTATGCCCCCAGGTGATCGGCTCGCCGTGCAGACCATCGAGTTCCACGGTGACAAGGTCGCCTTCGGCGAGGCCGGCGTGACGGACGAGGAACGCGCCGCCGCCGGCCGCGAGACGCTCGCCCAGCGCAACCAGGCGCTGCTGCGGGGCAACCGCCGCCGGGCCAGGCGCCGCTACGCCCACGAGCTGCCCGACGGCGTGCACTTCGCGCGCGTGTGGCGGCGACGCGCCCTGGCCGAGCTGCGGCCCATGCTGACCGGCGGGCCGCTGGCCGTCTGGGGCGAGGACGACGACGTGCTGCACGTGCTCTGGCAGGGGCCGAACGCCCAGCTCGTCGGTGGCGTGCGGTTCCCTATGTGGCCGGTCAAGGGGGCGGCCGACCTGTGGGAGCTGTCCCTGCGCGTACGGCACCTGGACCGGGCCGTGATCGGCGTCACCGCGGTGCCTCCCGGCGGCCGGCCGGTGGAGCGGATCTGGCACGGCTCCCGCGCCGCCCCCGCCCCCGCGACGGCCGTCCGGCTCGCCGGCACGCTGGTCACCCGCGAGATCAGCAGCGTCCACCTGGGCGAGCGCCGTGCGATCACCGTCTACCGGCCGCCCGGCCCGATCCGGCCGATGCCCCTGTGCCTGCTGGCCGACGGGCAGGCCGCCGAGTCGCACGCCCGGGTGCTGGAGCCGGCGATCCTGGCCGGCGCGCTGCCGCCGCTGATCCTGGCCGGCCCGCACGCCGCCGGCGCGCCGGGGCCGTACCCGGACGGGCGGGCCAGGGAGTACCTGCCCTACGCCGACCCGCGGCGCTTCGCGGCGCACCTGGCGTTCGTCGTCGGCGAGGTCCTGCCCGGCTTCCCCGAGGCGAGCCACGTCATCAGCGCCGGCTTCTCCGAAGGCGCGGCCTTCGCGCTGACCGCCGCCGACCGGTGCCCCGGCCGGATCGCCGCGGCCGTCGCCCTCAGCCCCGACCTGCTGCCGCAGCTCCTCGACACCTCCGTACGGGCGCCCCGCTACCTCGCGGCGGGCACGCTCGAACCGGCCTCGCTCGACTGCGCGCGCTCGCTGGCCGCGCGCCTGGCCGGGGCGGGCGTGGCCCACCGGTGCGCGGCGTGGATCGGCGGCCACGACGGCTACTGGTGGCGGGTGCACCTGCTGGCCGCCCTCACCTGGCTGGCCCGCGAGCCGCTGCCCCGCGCACGCTGACCGCGCCGGCTCCCCCGCTCACGCCGACCGCGCCGGCCGGACGGCGGCCAGCACCAGCAGCCCGGCGAACAGCCCGGTGACCGCGGCGGCCAGGTAGACGGCGTTCAGCGCCGAGGGGAACGAGCCCGGCCCGGTCATGCCGTCCTGGAACAGGATGCCGAAGGCGGCGACGCCGAGGGCGTACCCGAGCTGCCTGACGGTGTTGACCGCGCCCGCCGCCATCCCGGCCCGGTGCGGCGGGACGTGCGCCATGGCGGCCGAGCTGAGGGCCGGGATGGCCAGGCCGACGCCGATCCCCGTCACCACCAGGCCCGGCGCGAGCGCCGTCCACGTGGAGTGCTCGTCGAGCATGCCCTGCAGCAGCGCGCCCGCGGCGATCAGCAGCAGCCCGCCGCCGACCGCGGCGCGCGCCGTCAGCCGGGGGAGCAGGCGGGCGGCGGCGACCGAGACGACCAGCGAGGTGCCGGCCATGGGCGTCAGCGCCAGCCCCGCCTGCACCGGCCCGAGCCCCAGCCCGCCGGCCTGCTGCAACCACAGCGAGGTGAAGGCCAGGCAGGCGAACGCGGCCGGCATGAGCAGCCCGGCCCCCGCCATGATCCCGCTGAACGCCTTGTTCGCGAACAGCCGCAGATCCACCATGGGATGCGCGCCGCGCGACTCCACCAGCACGAACGCGGCGAACGCGAGCACCGCCACGGCGAGCGGCGCCAGCGTGCGCGCCGACGTCCAGCCGTTCGGTCCGGCCTCGATCAGCCCGTACGTGAGCGCGCCCGCCGCCAGGGTGAACGTGCCCATCCCGGCCAGGTCCAGCCGCCCCCCGCCCGGCAGGCGGGACTCGCCGACCGTGCGCCAGGTCATCCAGGCGGCGGCCAGGCTGATGGGCAGGTTCACCAGGAAGACGGCCCGCCAGTGCAGGTGCTCGGTGAGCAGCCCGCCCAGCACGGGGGCGAGCGCCGCGGCGGCCCCGTTCACGCCGCCCCACACGCCGAACGCGATGCCGCGCTCCCGGCCGTGGTAGGTGGCGCTGATCAGGGCCAGCGTCGTGGCCATCATGGCGGCGCCGCCCGCCCCCTGCAGCACGCGGGCCGCCAGCAGCAGGCCCCCGGTGGGCGCGAGGCCGCAGGCCAGGGAGGCGAGCGCGAACACGCAGAGGGCGATCAGGTACACCTTGCGCCGCCCCGCGTGGTCGGCGACCGAGCCGGCCGCCAGCAGCAGCGCGGCCAGGGCCAGGGCGTAGCCGTCCAGGAGCCATTGGGCGTCGGTGAAGGACATCTTCAGGTCGGCGGTGATGCCTGGCAGGGCCACCATGACGATGGTCACGTCCACCAGGAGCATGAAGGCGCCCAGGCAGGCGGCGGCCAGCGGCCACCAGCTCGTACGGGTCAGTGTCGTGTTCATGGCGGCAAGGGTCCGGCCCGGACGGGGGATGCCCCTAGCCGTCGAGGCTCTTCTGCCGGTTTTCCGCGCTCTGTAGCCTGTTCTGGTGGAAAACGTCAGGCTCGACGAGGTCGACCGCGGGCTGCTGCACGCGTTGCAGGTGGACGGGCGGGCCTCGTTCAGTCGGATCGCCGAGGTGCTGGGGGTGTCCGACCAGCGGGTGGCCCGCCGCTACCGGCGGCTGCGCTCCGGCGGCGGGATCCGGGTCGTCGGCGTGGTGGACCGGCAGCGGCTCGGCCACCAGTCGTGGGCCATCCGGCTGCGCTGCACGCCCGACGCCGGCGCCTCGATCGCCGAGGCACTCGGACGGCGGCCCGACACGTTCTGGGTGCATCTGCTGTCCGGCGGCACCGAGATCTCCTGCGGCGCCATCCAGCGCCTCGACCGGGAACGCGAGCCGCTGCTGCTGACCAAGCTGGCCAGGACCAACCGGGTGCTCGCGGTGTCGGCGCACCGGACCCTGCACATGTTCGTCGGCGGCCGCATCGGCTGGGCCGGGCTCGCCGCGCTCTCCGCCGACCAGGTCGCCCACCTGCGGGCCGGCCGCGTGTACGCCCCCCGCGACACCGGCGAGGACGTGACGCTCGGCCCCGGCGACGACGCGCTGCTGGCCGAGCTGTCCCGCGACGGCCGCACCGGCCACGCCGACCTGGCGGCGGCGACCGGCTGGTCGGAGTCCACGGTCCGGCGGCGGATGGAACAGCTCTGCGCGGCCGGCGCCCTGTTCTTCGACATGGACGTGCTGCCCCGGCTCCTGGACTACCGGGTCGAGGCCCAGCTGTGGATGTCGGTGCCGCCCGCCGACCTCGACGCCACCGGCCGGGCGCTGGCCGAGCACCCGGAGGTCGCCTTCGCCGGGGCGACCACGGGCCCGACGAACCTCGCGGCCAGCGTGGTGTGCCGCGACGACACCGCCTTCTACCGCTACCTCACCGACAGTCTGGGCGCGCTGCCCGCCATCCGGCACATCGAGACCGCGCCGATCATCAGGACCATCAAGCGGGCGGGCGCCGGGCTGACGAGTTGACCTCAAGTCGTCTTGAGGTTGCACGCTGGCCGTGGACGTTTTCCGGGATGAGGAGTGGTCATGAGAGTGGTGCAGGTGACGCGGTTCGGCGGGCCCGAGGTGCTGGAGACGCGGACCGTCCCGGACCCGGTGGCCGGACCGGGCGAGGTCGTGGTGAAGGTCGGCTTCGCCGAGATCAATTTCATCGAGACGCAGCTCAGGCGGGGGATCACGCCGGGGCCGCCGCTGCCGGAGCCGCCGTACGTGCCGGGTGCGGGCGTCGGCGGGCTCGTGTTGTCGGTGGGCGATGACGTCGATGCCGGGCTGGTGGGGCGGCGGGTGGTGACCCGTACGCCGGGCTTCGGCGGCGGGAACGCCGAACTGGTCGTGGCCAGGGCCGCGGACCTGATCGAGGTGCCGGACGGGCTCGCGCTGGCCGACGCCACGGCGCTGCTCATCGACGGCAACACGGCCGTGGGCCTGTTCGAGAACGCCGCGATCCGGCCCGGCGAACGGGTGCTCGTCCAGGCCGCGGCCGGCGGGCTCGGCAGCCTGCTCGTGCAGCTCGCGCGCGCGGCCGGTGCCCGGGTCATCGGGACGGCGGGCAGCCCGGCCAAGCTGACGGTGGTCGCCGGGCTCGGCGCCGAGGCGGCCGTCGACTACTCGCGTCCCGGCTGGACCCAGGAGGTCCTCGACGCGACCGGCGGGCGCGGCCCCGACGTGGTCTTCGACGGCGTGGGCGGCGAGCTCGGCCGCCAGGCGTTCGAGGTGACCGCGCGCGGCGGGCGGTTCTCCGTGCACGGCGCGTCCAGCGGCAGCGCCACGACCGTCGATCCGGCGGAGGCCGACCGCCGGGGCGTCACGGTGATCGGCCTGGAGCAGCTGTTCGCCCTGGGCCAGGACGGGAACGAGCGGGCCGTGCGCGCGCTCGCCGAGGCGGCGGCCGGGCGGCTCAAGGCGGTCGTCGGGCGCACGTTCCCGCTGGAGCGGGCGGCCGAGGCGCACGCGGCGATCGAGGCCCGCGCGGTGAACGGCAAGACCCTGCTGGAGGTCTGACCGCCCGCGGGCCCTGCGATGCCGGGGCCATAATCGAGGCGTGCACCGGCCGTCCAGGCGACTCCTCCTCCAGGCGGGCGCGGTCGCCGTGGCCGCCGTGGCGGGGGCGCTCGCCCGGCCCGAGCCCGCCCACACGCCGGACGACTCCTTCGTCAGGCTGCGCCGCCAGTGGCGCGAGGTGACGCTTGGGTCGGGGTTCGACGCGGGCGCGGAGCCGTACCGGACGCGGCTGGCCGAGACCGGGCGGCGGGCGGCCCGGTACCGCGCGGCCATGGCGTACACGGGCACGTCGCTCTGGGCGGACCAGCCGTTCCCGTCGTTCGCCGCGACGCCGGGGCGGCTGCTGGCCATGGCCCGCGCGTACGCGCTGCCGGGGACGGGGCTGACCGGCGACGCCACCCTGGCCGCCGCCGTCGCCGCCGGGATCGACCACTACCGCCGCCACGTGTACGCCGCCGGCGCCGACCCGGCGGGCAACTGGTGGCACTGGGAGATCGGCGTGCCGAGGGCGCTGCTCGACGCGGCCGTGCTGGTCGGGCCGCACCTGGGCGAGCGGCGCGGCGCCGCGCTGCGGGACGCGGTCGACCACTTCGTGCCCGAGAGCCGCCTCGGCGACTACAGCGGCACCAGCACCGCCGCCAACCGGGTGGACCTGTGCGTGGTGATGCTGCTGCGCGCCATGCTCAGGTCCGACCCCGGCAAGGCGGCGCTGGCGGCCTCGGCGCTCGCCCCGGTGTTCCGCGTGGTCGCCGAGGGCGACGGCTTCTACCGGGACGGGTCGTTCGTCCAGCATTCGACCGTGCCGTACCAGGGCGGCTACGGGGTGACGCTGCTCACCGGGCTCGCGACGTTGTTCGCGGTGCTGCGCGGCACGCCGTGGGAGGTCGTGGACCCGACCGTGTTCGCCATGGTGGAGCGGTCGTTCGCGCCGTTCGTGCACGACGGGTTCTGCATGGACCTGGTGCGCGGCAGGGGGATCGGCAGGAAGCCGTTCGGCGACCACGACAGGGGCCGCGAGCTGGCCGCCGCGATCCTGCTGCTCGGCGAGGTGGCCCCGGCCGCCGACCGGGCCCGCTGGCAGGCGATGGTCAAGGGCTGGGCGGTGCGCCAGACGTGCCGTCCCATGCAGGACGAGGCCGGCCCGGCCTTCCACGCCCGCCTGACCGCCGTCCTGGCCGACGACGCCGTGCCCGCCGCGCCGGAGCCCGTCGGCCACCGGCTGTTCCCGATGAGCGCGCGGGCCGTGCACCGCCGGCCGGGCTGGTGCGCCGCGCTCAGCATGGCCTCCGCCACGATCGGCCACTACGAGCACGGCAACGGCGAGAACCTGCGCGGCTGGCACACCGGCTCCGGCCTGCTCTACTGGTGGGCCGACTGCCACGCCGACCAGTACTCCGACTCGTTCTGGACGACCGTCGACCCCTACCGGCTGCCCGGCACGACCGTCTCCACTCGGCGGCTGCCCGACGGCGCGGGCCCGGCCTGGGGGGACACCTGCCCGCCCGGCCGCTGGGTCGGCGGCGCCACGGACGGCACGTACGCCGTCGTCGGCCAGCACCTGAACGGCCTCGACAGCACGATGGAGGCGTTCAAGTCGTGGTTCTTCCTCGACGACGCAGTGGTCTGCCTCGGCGCGGGGATCAGCGCCGCGGACGGCGTGCCGGTCGAGACGATCGTGGACAACCGCAGGACCGCCGCCCCCCTGACCGCCGATCTCCGGGCGGGGTGGGCGCACCTCGACGGCCACGGCGGCTACGTGGTGCCGGACGGCCTGCGCACCCTGCGCGAACGGCGCGGCGACCGCGACTACGTCACGCTCTGGCTCGACCACGGCGTCGACCCGGACCAGGCGGACTACGTCTACCTGCTGCTGCCGGGCGCGAGCCGCGCGCGCACGGCCGCCAGGGCCGCCGATCGCGGGTGGGCCCGCGTGCTCGCCAACACCGCGCGGCGGCAGGCCGTCCGGGTGGACGCGCTGGGCGTCACCGCGGCCGCCTTCTGGAACGAGGGCGCCGCCGGCCCGCTCGCCGCCTCCGCGCCCTGCGCCGTGCTGGTCAGGGAGGACGCCACGGGCACGGCCACCGTCACCGTGGCCGATCCCCGGCGCGACCTGGACGGGCTCACCGTGACCTGGGACCGGCCGGTCGCCGGCGTGCTGCGCGGCCACCCGCTGCTCACGGGGGCGGCGACGGGCGACCGGCTGAGGCTCGTCCTCGGGCCGACGGCCGACCTGGAGGGCGCCTCTGTGACGGTGACCGTCCGGCTGTCGTGACGGGGTCAGGAGAGCACGGCCTGGGCGGCGACCAGCTCGGCGTACTTGCCGCCGATGGCCGTCAGCTCGTCGTGGGTGCCGCGTTGCACCACCCGGCCCGCGTCGATCACGAGGATCAGGTCGGCGTCCCTGACCGTGCTGAGCCGGTGGGCGATCACGATCCTGGTCTGGACGAGCCGGCTCAGGTTCGCCTCGATGGCCGCCTCCGTGGCGCTGTCGAGGTTGCTGGTGGCCTCGTCGAGCAGCAGCACCTTCGGGCGCGACAGGACGGCGCGGGCCAGGGCGAGCCGCTGCCGCTGCCCGCCCGACAGGCCGCCGCCGTCGGTGAGCATCGTCTCGTACCCCATGGGCATGTCCATGATCTCGTCGTGCAGCGCCGCCAGGCGGGCCGCGGCGACCACCCGCTCCAGGGACGCGCCCGGCTCGTTCAGCGCGATGTTCTCCCTGATCGAGCCGCTGAACAGGGACGGATCCTGGGTGACCACGCCGAACTGGCGGCGCAGCGTGCGCAGGTTCAGCTCGGCGGCCGGGACGCCGTCGTAACGGATCTCACCGAGCACGGGCGTGTGCAGCGCGAGCAGCAGCCGGGCCAGCGTGCTCTTGCCCGAGCCGGACGCGCCCACCAGGGCGACCTTCTGACCAGGGCGGATGGAGACCGAGACGTCGCGCACGGTCCAGGGGGCGCGCGGGTCGTGGCGGAAGCTCACCCCGCGCAGCTCGACCGCGCCCCGCAGCCGCAGCACCTCGATGCCGTTGCTCGGCTCCGGCTCCGAGGCCAGGATGTCGGACAGCCGGTCGAAGTGCGCGCCGGCCTGCTGGAGGCTCTGCAGCCCGGTCATCAGCGAGCCGAGCGGAGTCAGCGCGCCGAGCGCGATGGCGTTCAGCGCCACCAGCGCGCCCACCGTGAGCTGCCCGTCGAGCACCCGCCAGGCGCCCAGCCACAGCAGCCCGAGCGGCGCCGTCACCCGGATCGCGGCCAGCGCCGACTCCAGCAGCCCTCTGGTCAGCCCGGCCCGCACGTCCGCGTTGAGCTGCCTGGCGAAGTGCGACGACCACTGGTCCACGGCCCGCTTCTCGGCGCCCGACGCCTTCAGCGTCTCGATGCCGGTGATCGTCTGGATCAGGCTGGTCTGGGACGCCGACAGCGCCGTCAGCTCCTGCCGGGTGAGCGTGGCGATCCGGCTGGTCGTGGCCAGCAGCAGGACCGTCTGCAGCACGGCCAGCCCGGTCAGCGCCAGCCCGAACACCGGGTCCCAGAGGTAGACCAGCACCAGGTAGCCCACGGCCAGCGGGCCGTCCAGCAGCGCCGCCACGACCTGCCCGGTGAGGATGTCGCCGAGCGTCGAGACGCTGCCCGCCCTGGTCACCAGGTCGCCCTTGCCGCGCTGCTGGAAGTACCGGTACGGCAGCGTCACCAGATGGCTGACCAGGCTCTCGGTGAGCTCCTGGTCGGCACGGGCCCGTACGGCGACCAGCAGCGCCGCCCGCAGGTACCCGATCACCAGCTGGGCCGCCCCCGCGAGCAGCACGGAGACGCCCAGCAGGGACAGCACGTCCACCGCCCGCCTGGGCACGATGGAGTCCAGGAGGAGCTGCGAGAACATCGGCAGCGCCAGCCCGAGCACCTGCAGCAGCAACGAGGCCGCGATGAGCTGCGCGAGCAGCCCCCTGCGCCGCCGGAACAACGTCCGGACGAACTCCCTGCGCCAGGCGCTCGCCGCCGAGGTCGTGCCGCGCCGGAACCCCTCGCCCGGCTCGAACACCAGCAGCACGCCGGTGAACCCGGCCCCGAACTCCTCCGGCGTCAGCCTGCGGCGGCCGTGCCCGGGGTCGACGACGTCCACGCGGTCGGGGGACCAGCGTTCGACCACGATGAAGTGGTTGAACTCCCAGTGCGCGACGGCGGGGAGCGGCACGCGGGCCAGGTCCTCGGGGGCCAGGGAGAAGGCGCGGGCCTTGAGGCCGTGGTCGCGGGCGCCGTCCACGATCGCCTTGGCGCTCAGGCCGTCCCTGCCGACCTGGAGGCGCTCGGCGACCTGGTGGAGCGTGGTGCGGTGCCCGTGGTGGCACAGCACCATGGCCAGGCAGGCCGCGCCGCACTCGGTGTCGGTGTTCTGGAGCAGTACGGGCAGGCGGCGCAACATCAGGCGACCGCCTCCACCGCGGCCATGGTCAGCAGGAGGCCGATGGCGAGGAGCGCGGCCACCAGCAGCCACAGCGCGAGGAACGACGGGGTGCTGATCACCGGCGGCATCCGGGTGACCCGCGACATCGCCCGGTGCCGCAACGCCTCCTCCCGGTAGATGCCCTGCCCTTCCCGCGGGTCCCGCGCGGGGGGTGCCGCGTGGCGCGGGGCGGGGCGCGTCTTGCCGTACGGATCGTTCAAGGCCGGCGCCCCCCGCCTGGAACCGTCACCCGCCACCCCCATGGCTCACCCGCCTCTCCACTCAACTCCCGGCAAGCCTAGGAACGCCTACTTGGAAGCCACTTGGGATCCACTGCTCGGCGCACCGCCCGCCGGCGACCGCGTGACAGCCGGGTCAGCGGAAGAGGAGGTCGCCGAAGTTCGGGTCGGCCGGCTCGCCCGGGTCCCTGTCGGTCGGCGAGGGCAGGGTGGTGGGGGCGGGGTCCGAGGGGGTGGCGTCCGGCGTGGCCGTGGGGGACGGGCCGGCCGAGCCCGTCCAGCCCGGCGTGGGCGTCGGCGTGACCGTGACCGGCACGGACGGCGTGGGCGTCGCGGACGGGCCGGTGGACGGCCCGGGTGACGGCGTCGGGCTCGGCGGCCGGGTCGCGGGACGTTCGTGCCGCGGCTCCCCGGCCGCCCGCCCGTCCCGGCGGTCCTTGCGGCCGGGGGCCTTGCCGGCCTGGCCCGGGGTCCGTCCGGCGACCTGGTCGGCCACCGTGCGGTCCGCGATGACCTCGTAGATCACGATGCTGCCCATGCTGACGGTGAACACCAGGGCCGCGGCGCCGCCCACCCTGGCCCACCGCGGCCTCTTCCCGCGCAGGGCGACCGCCGTGCGCCGCTTCACCCTGTCGCCCGTGCGCTTGAGGTAATGCGTGTAGACGTCGGCGATGACGGTGCTGGCCACGCTCATCATCGCGGCGCCGATCACCGTCCCCGCCGTCCCGAGGTAGGAGGCCGCGACCGCGGCGGTGACCGCGGCCAGGGCGCTTCCCACGATCTGCGGCACGCTCAGCTCCAGCTTCCGCTGCTTGCCGCTCATAGCCAGGATCGTCCCCTCTTGTGGTGCGACGAAGGTGAACAAGCCACCTTGGCCCCCACAGGACGGGACGCCCACGGCGACGCGCGGCACTTTGCCGCGTCCTGGACCCGCGCTTGACGAGGGCGGGAACCGGCCCCCGCGCGGCGGCGGGTCACCGCACGAGCGGAAGCCGGTTCACCCCCGTCATGGTCGGCGTGGGCATGAAGACCACCGGGTCGCCGGGATCGGTGCGCAGGACGCCGACCCGGTCGAGCAGGATGTTCAGCGCCACCCGCCCTTCCAGCCGGGCCAGCGGAGCGCCCAGGCAGAAGTGGATGCCCCGGCCGAAGGCGAGATGCGGGTTGGGATCGCGGCCGGCGTCGAAGACGTCGGGGTCGGGGAACTGCTCGGGGTCCCGGTTGGCCGAGCCGAGCCAGAGCATGACCATCTTGTCGGCCGGGATCGTCACCCCGCCCAGCTCGACCTCGCGGGTGGTCGACCGGGCCAGCCCGGCGAACGGGGTGAACAGCCGCAGCGACTCCTCGATCACGGCCGGCACGGTGGAGCGGTCGGCCCGTACCTTGTCCTGCTGGTCGGGGAAGGCGTCCAGGCACACCACCGTGTTGCCGAGCAGCATCGTCGTGGTGATGTGCCCGGCGAGCAGCAGCAGTATCGCGAAGTTGACGACCTGGTCGTCGGGCAGGCGCTCGCCGTCCACCTCGGCCTCGACCAGCTTGGTGAGCAGGTCGGCGCGGGGCCGTGCGCGGCGCTCCGCGGCGTGCCCGGCGAGGTACTGCGTCATCTCCCGCCATGGTTTGAGGGTGTTCGCCACGTTCGCACTCTGGCTCTCCACCGGCTCGGCGAGCGAGACCTTGGCGTCGCGCTGGAACAGCCCGTCGGCCCACTGCCTGAACAGGGCGCGGTCGCTGCTCGGCACCCCCAGCAGCTCGGCGATGACGATGACGGGGAGCGGGTAGGCCAGGTCGGCCACCAGCTCCAGGCGGTCGCGGCCGTCGGCCGCGTCGAGCAGCTCGTGGGTGAGCTGGGCGATCCGCGGTTCGAGGTCCGCGACGACCTTGCGGGTGAACGCGCTGCTGACCAGCTTGCGCAGCTTGCCGTGCTCCGGCGGGTCGATCTGGGTGATGAACCCCTTCAGCGAGAAGTCCTCGCCCTCCGGCAGCAGGCCCTTGGGGATCAGCCGCATGGTGTCGGAGGAGAACGTGACGGGGTCGGCGAGCACGTCGTGCACTTCCTGGTAGCCGTGGACGTTGTACATCCCGGCGGCGGCGTCGTACTCGACGGACGGGCCCGATCGCGGCCCGTGCAGCCAGAAGTGCTGTTTGGAGATGTTGTACCGTTCGACGATGTCGGACATCGCCTCTCCTTAGTCGTAGATCCACTTTCGGTAGGGCGGGATCAGTTCCTCAAGAATCGCGACGTACTCCGCCGCCGCCGCCTCCAGAACCTCGGCGGACGGCTGCACGGCGGGCTCGAAGGCATGGCGCACGGTGAAGGCGAGCGCGTCCGCCTGCTCCTCGACGCTCAGCTCCGTCCCGACGGTGTCGATGCCGCCGAGCAGGTAGAAACCCGTGGACGCGGCGCTCAGCGTGTACCGGGGGTGCGGCATGTCGGGCCTGAGCAGGCCGTACCGGTCGGCCACCCGCTGGAACCGCTCGGCCGCGAGGACGTCGTGGCTGCGCAGCGGGTGCTTGGCCAGCTTGCCCAGCAGCTCGATGTCGGTGGTGAACAGCGCCCGCAGCAGCGGCCTGCGGCTCATGGAGACGAAGGCCGCCCGCGAGAAACGATGCGGCAGCACCTGGGCGGGGTCGTGCCGCAGCAGCGCCGCGAACTCCTCCACGACCTCGATGGACTCCCGCAGCAGCAGCGCCTCGAACAGCTCGTTCTTGGTCCGCCAGTGCAGGTAGATGGTGCCCTTGCCGACCCCGGCGCGGCCCGCGATGTCGTCGACGGTGACCCTGCGGTAGCCGTGACGCAGGAGCAGCTCGCCCGCGGCGTCGAGGATCCGGTCCGCCCTTTCCGCCATGCGCCACACCTCGTGACTGGATATGAAATCTGGTCATCAGTCACGCTACGCCGCACCCGAGCCCCGCACAAGGGACCGCTCAGCCCAGGACGGGCGGCCGCAGCTCGTCCGCGCACCACTGGCGGAAACCGGTGGGCGTGGTGGCCTGCGGGGTACGCGGCTCGGCGTTGTCCAGCCCCTGGTTCTTGGCCTCCATCATGTCGGCCATCCCCTGGGCCATCGCCTCCGACCAGCCCCGCTCGGCCAGCATGGCCGTGAACGCCGCCATCGGCACGTGCCGCAGGCCGACCGGCCGTCCCAGCACCTCCGACATGATCCGCGCCATGTCCTCGCCCGACAGGTCCTCCGGACCGAGCACCGGGACGTCGGCCCGCCCGGTCCAGTCGCGGTCGAGCAGCAGCCCGGCGGCCACCGCCGCGATGTCGCGGGTGGCGCAGACGGGGGCCTTCAGGTCACCGCGGACCGGCGAGAAGAACACGCCCTGGTCCCTGATCACCGCCGCCTGGTCGAGCAGGTTGTCCATGAACGAGGGCATTGTCAGGGCCCGGTAGGGCACGCCCGTGGCGGCGATCAGGTCGTCCATGGCCAGCGAGGCCGTCACGAGACCGGCGTTCAGCGGCAGGCCGCGGCCCAGGGCCGAGACCCCGACCACCCGGCCCACCCCGCGGCGCACGAACGCCTCGCAGGCCGGACGGCTGAAGTCCAGGTAGGCGGCGTCGAGTCCGGCGGCCCGCGGATTCGGCGGGACGACCCAGAACACGGCGTCGGCGCCCGCGAACGCCTCCTCGACGACGCGGGCGTCGCCGTGCGAACCCGGCACGACCTCCACCCGCTCCCGCACGGCCGCCGGCAGCCGGGCCGGGTCCCGCACGACGACGCGGACCGGCTCGTCCGCGGCCAGGACGAGGTCGAGAACCTGCCGGCCGATCCGGCCGGTGGGCGTGGTGATGACGATCAAGGAGAACTCCAGGGGGAATCGGGGACAGTCGTGCTGGGGGGCACGGCCAGTCAACCGAGCGCGGCGGCGAACCTGAAGGACCGATCCGATCACCATTGATACCCTGCGGATATGAATGACCTGGAGGTCCGCGAGCTCCGCTACTTCGTGGCCGTGGCCGAGGAGCTGCACTTCGGGCGGGCCGCCGAGCGGCTGGGCATGGCGCAGCCCCCGCTGTCCCGGGCGATCCGCGAGCTGGAACGCCGGCTGGGCGTGCGCCTGCTGGAGCGCACCACGCGGCAGGTCGCGCTCACCCCGCCGGGCGAGGTCTTCCTGCGCGACGCCCGGACCGCCCTCGACGCGGTCGCCGCGGCGGCCCGCCGGGTCCGGCACGCGGCCCGTCCCGAGCCGGGGCTCCGGGTGGCGCTCAAGGCCGACTACGACGCCGGGCTGCTGCCGCGGATCCTCGCGGCCTACCGCGACGAGGAGGGCGCGCTCCCGGTCGAGCTGCTGCTGGGCGGGCGCAACGAGCAGGCCCCCGCCCTGCGCGACGGCCGGGCCGACGTCGCGCTGCTGACCACCCCCTTCGACGACCGCGACCTCGACACCGAGCCGCTGCTGAGCGAGCCCCGGCTGGTCGCGCTGCCGGCCGCCGACCCGCTGGCCGCCCGGCCCGTCCTCGCCATGGCCGACCTGGCCGGCCGGCCGCTGCCCGACGGCACCCCCGCCGAGCGGGACGGCGCCGAACCCCTCCCCGGCCACCCGCCGCGCCGCACCGGCCTGGACCTGGCCCAGGTCTGCAACCTGGTGGAACTGGGGAGCGCCGTCTGGTTCGTCCCCGTCTCGGTGGCGCGGCGGCACCCCCGGCCGGGCATCGCCTACCGGGAGGTCGCCGACCTGTCGCCGTCCGAGCTGGCCGTGGGGTGGCCGCAGGGGTCCCGCTCGCCGGCGGTGGCCGCGTTCGTCCGCGCCGCCGTCGGCGTCGCGGTGGGTCTGGGCCCACTTCGTACGGGGGCGTAGCGGGATACCGGGGGAGGGGCCTGCAGCCGTACGTTCTCCCAGGTCGGGCGGAACCGCCCGGGAACCGGAGAAGACAGACGTGACAGCCCGATGGGGTGCCCGAACATCACCAAAAAGGGCAGGCTGGCACAATTGCGCCGTGCCGAAGGACGCTGTCAGGTGAGGTCGCCCGCGAGGGGCGGGCCCCTGCGCTGGGGCGCCGAGATCGTGCTCGGGCTCTGCCGCTCGGCCGTCCTGGTCCTGCTGACCTGCCTGATGCCGGCCGTCGGCGTCGTCGTCGGCCACTTCGGCGCCAAGCTGGCCTACTCCTGGTCGGCGAACCTGACCGCGCCGCCGTTCGTCGTGGCCCTGGCGCTGCTGGGCGAGACGCTGGTGGTGATCCTGTGGATCGCCGTCGCCCTGTGGGTCGTGCACCCGCTGACCAGCCGCACCTTCAGCCAGGCCGCCCGCCGGCTCGCCGCGCGCTGGCTCGGCCTGCGTATCGAGGTCGCCTACCGCACCCCCTCGCCGGTCACCCGCATGGCCACCGGCCACTGGTGGGACGGCGAGGAGTACCACAAGTCCGAACGGGAGGCCCGCCGCCGCGCCCGGATGAACGCCCGCTTCCACGACCCCCAGCTGCACTGGGACGGGCTGTGGTGCGTGCTCGCCGGGCTGACCGTGCTGCCGGTCGCCGCCCTGCCGCTGGTCGGCCTGGCCGGCGGCGCCTACCTGACGCTCGTCCCGGACTTCCGCGGTCTCGGCCTGGCACTGATCGTCGCCGGGCTGGCCGCCGCGCCGTTCGCCTGGCGCGTCCTCGGCCCCCTGGCCGGCCGCTTCCTCGGCCCGATCCCGGACTCGCGGCTCGGCCGGCGGGTGGCGGAGCTGGAGGCCGTCCGCGCCGATCTCACCCAGACCCAGGCCGACGAGCTCGAACGCATCGAGCGCGGCCTGCACGACGGGGCCCAGGCGCGGCTGGTCGGCATGGGCATGTCGATGCAGGCCGCGGAACACCTCCTGGAGACCGACCCCGCCGCCGCCCGCGCCATCCTGGCCGACGCCCGCGCCTCGTCGATCGCGGCGCTGGCCGAGCTGCGCTCGCTGGTGCGCGGCATCAACCCGCCGGTGCTCACCGAGCGCGGCCTGGTCGACGCCGTCCGGGCCCTGGCGCTCGACGCGCCCGTCGAGGTGGCCGTACGCAGTTCCGTGCCCGCGCGGCCCGAGCGTCCGGTCGAGTCCGCGGTCTACTTCGCCGTCGCCGAGCTGCTGGCGAACGTGGCCAAACACGCCCGCGCCACCCGGGCGACCGTCGAGCTCGGCTACCAGCCGCAGGCGCGGACCCTCACCGCGACCGTCACCGACGACGGCGCCGGCGGGGCGAGCGCGTCCGCCGGCTCCGGGCTGGACGGCGTCAGACGCCGGATGGCCGCCTTCGGCGGCCGTCTGGACATCGACAGCCCCCTCGGGGGTCCCACCCGCGTCTCAGTGGCGGTGCCGTGCGAATTGTCATAGCCGAGGATCTCTTCCTGCTCCGCGACGGGCTCGTCCGTCTCGTCCAGGCGTACGGGCACACCGTCGTCGCGGCCGTCGACTCCGGGCCCGCGGCGCTCGAAGCGCTGGTCGGCCACCGTCCCGACGTGGCCGTCGTGGACGTGCGGCTGCCGCCGACCTTCTCCGACGAGGGGCTCCAGGCCGCGCTCGCCGCCCGCCGCGAGGTGCCGGGTCTGCCCGTGCTGATCCTCTCCCAGCACGTGGAGCAGCTCTACGCCCGCGAACTGCTGGCCGACGGCCAGGGCGGCGTCGGCTACCAGCTCAAGGACCGCGTACTCGACGCCGGCCAGTTCATGGACGCGCTCGCCCGCGTCGCCGACGGCGGCACGGCGCTCGACCCGACGGTGGTCGCCAAGCTGCTCGGCCGCCCCGCCCACGCCGACCCCCTCGCCACCCTCACCGAACGCGAACGCTCGGTGCTCGAACTGATGGCCGAGGGCCTGTCGAACGCGGCGATCGCGGCCCGGCTGTTCCTCAGCGAGGGCGCCATCAGCAAGTACACGACCACGATCTTCGCCAAGCTCGGCCTCGCCGCCGACGACGACACCAACCGCCGGGTGCGCGCCGTCCTCACCTACCTGGGCGCCACCGCCCCCTAGCGCTCGACGGCGCGCCCCTAGCGCTCGACGGCGCGCTCCTAGTGCTCGACGGCGCGCTCCGCCCGGGACGGCAGCAGCAACGCGGTCACCACCACCGCCACCGACAGGACCGCGCCCACCACGAACGCCAGCCGCATGCCGCCGAGGGTCGCCAGCGCCTGCGTGAGCCCCTCGGCCCGCAGGGTGTCGGCCCGCGCGCTCATCACGGTGACCACCAGCGCGGTGCCGATCGCCGCGGCGACCTGCTGGAGCGTGCTCAGGATCGAGCTGCCGTGCGGGTACAGGTGCGGCGGGACCGCTCCGAGCCCGAGCGTGAAGACCGGGGTGAAGGTCGCGGCCAGGCTCACCATGAGCAGCGCGTGCAGGCCCAGCAGCTGCCAGTACGGCATCGTCATCGTGACCTGGGTGAACCCGGCCAGCGCGAGCATGATCCCGATCGCGCCGGGGATGACCAGCACCCGGCCGCCGTGGTTGTCGAACACGCGGCCGACGGCCGGGCCGAGCAGACCCATCGCCAGCCCGCCCGGCATCACCAGGAGCCCGGTCTCCAGCGGGCTGAGCGCCCGGACGTTCTGCAGGTAGAGAGGCAGCAGGATCATCGACCCGAGCATCGCCATGAAGGCCACCGACATCAGCACCAGCGCCACCGTGTACGTGCGGTGGCGCAACGTGCGCAGGTCCATCAGCGGCGCCCCGCGCCTCTGCAGCACGAGCTGGCGCACCACGAAGACGGCGATGGTGACCAGCCCGGCCGCCGTGATCGCGGCGGCGACGCGCACGTCCCCGCCCTCGAACCGGCTGAGCCCGTAGACCAGCCCGCCGAACCCGGCCGCCGCCGTCACCACGCTGAACCAGTCGATCGTGCTGACCTCGGGCTCGCCGGTGTTCCTGAGCTGCCGCAGGCCGCTCCACGTGATCAGCCCGGCGATCGGCAGCACCACCGCGAACAGCAGCCGCCACGACCCGAAGTGCAGGATCACCCCGGAGATCGCCGGGCCCATGGCCGGGGCGACGGAGATCGCCAGCGTCACGTTGCCCATCACCCGCCCCCGGTCCTTCTCCGGCACGACCTGCATCAGCGTGGTCATCAGCAGCGGCATCATCACGGCCGTGCCGGACGCCTGGACGATCCGGGCCCCCAGCAGCACCCCGAACACCGGCGCGACCGCGGCCAGCGCCGTGCCCAGCAGGAACAGCCCCATGGCGGTGGTGTACGCCGTGCGGGTGGTGACCCGCTGCAGGAACCAGCCGGTGATCGGGATGACCCCGGCCATGGTCAGCATGAAGGCCGTGGAGAGCCACTGGGCGGTCTGCTCGGTGATGTGCATGGCGTCCATCAGCCGGGGGATCGCGTTGATCATGATCGTCTCGTTGAGCACGACCACGAACGTCGCCAGCACCAGCAACCGGATCACGGCGGGCGTACGGCCCGAACCGGCGGACACGCCCTTGGCGGATGATTCGAGTTGTGGGCTGGACACGGTACCTCTATCGGTCTCGGGCCCGACCTCGTCACGGCCGGCCTGGCGGTCATGGGTTTCGTCAGCAGTCCTCGTCACCCCCATACTGACCACCCCCACCGACGAAACTCATCGCCGCCCCCGCCCTGATGGACGTCGCCGGCCCGCGCACGATGATCCGGCCGGCCGCCGGGCTGCCGCTGCTGCACGTCGAGC
>NZ_JBSFGJ010000118.1:0-23290 GCF_053596515.1 Nonomuraea sp. NPDC001684 | reverse complement strand
TGATGACGAAGAGCAGGATGCTCAGCGCCGAGGCGTAGCCGAAGTGGCCGTAGAAGCCGCGGCTGTACATCTGGATCAGCATGACCAGCGACATCGCCCGCCCGCCCGGGCCGCCGGTGCCGTTGGACAGCACGAACAGCTCGGAGAACACGCGCAGGGCCGACACCGAGACCAGCACCGACACCAGCAACATCGTGTTGCGCACGCCGGGCACCGTCACGCTCCAGAATCGGCGGACGGCCCCCGCCCCGTCCACGGCCGCGGCCTCGTGCAGTTCGCGCCGCACGTTCCCGAGCGCCGACAGGTAGATGATCATGTAGTAGCCCAGCCCCTTCCACACCGTCAGGGTGATGGCGCTGAGGACCAGCAGCCACCGGTCGGTCAGGAACGGCAGTGGCCCCTGCAGCACGCCCAGCGCCTGCATGAGCCCGTTGATCAGGCCCCGGTCGCTCAGCAGCCAGCTCCAGATCAGCGCGACCACGACGGCGGAGGCGACGACCGGCGTGTAGAAGGCGGTGCGGAAGAACGTGATGCCGGGGATCTTCTTCTCCACCAGGATCGCCAGCAGCAGCGGCAGCAGGGTGAGCACCGGCAGGCAGACCAGCATGAAGACGACGCTGTTGAGCAGCGCGTTGCCGAGCTGGTCGTCGTCGAGCATGCGGCCGAAGTTGGCCAGCCCGGTGAAGTGCCCCCCGCTGAGCGGCTTGGCATTGGTGAAGGCCAGCACCAGCGTGTTCAGCGAGGGCCAGACGTTGAAGACGAGCAGCCACAGCGCGGCGGGCGCCACCAGCAGCCAGGGGGTGAGCCGGCGGCGGAGGGCGCCCTGTGCGGGAAGAGCGGGGGTGATCACTGGTTGAGCAGCTCGTTGCACTTGGCGACCGCGGCGTCCAGCGCCTCCTTGGCGGAGACCTCGCCGTTGAGCGCGAGGGCGATCTGCTGGCGGATGAACTTGCTCATCGCGTCGGTCACCTCGACCGGCTGCAGCATCTTGGCCGTGGCCAGCGACTTGAAGGCGATGACCTTGGCGTCGCCGGCGTTGGTGCCGTCGCTCTGGGTGAAGAACGGGTCGCCGGCCGAGGCCTTGGTACTGGGGAAGACGCTGACCTCGTGCGCGAACGCCGCCTGGTTCTCGGCGCTGGTCACCCAGCGGGCCAGCGCGATCGCCGCGGCCGGGTTCTTGCTCTTCTTCGACACCGACAGGCCCTGCACGTACAGCGGCGGGGTGCCCATCGCGGTCGAGGGCACGACCTTGGGCGCGAGGGAGGGGTTGTCGGTCTTGACGGCGATGATGTGGTTGGCGCCGGCCGTCGTCCAGGCCACGGTGCCCTCGTTGAACAGCTTGGCGTTGCCCGCGTAGGTGTCGGTCAGCACGTCGCGCGGCAGTAAGCCCTCCTTGAAGGCGGCCCGGTACTTCTCGATCACCGCGACGGCCTCGGGGGTGTTGAAGACGAAGCTCTTGCCGTCGTCGGACAGCAGCTTCACGCCCGCCTGGGCCAGGTCGCCCAGCTCGGGGCGGCGGCTCATCAGGTACGTCTTGCCGCCGGACTTCTCCTTGTAGGTCCGGGCCTGCTCGACCAGCTCGTCGAACGTCGTCGGCGGCTTGGCCGCGTCGAGGCCGTTCTTCTTCATCAACTCGGAGTTCCAGTAGTTGACGTCGGTGTTGAGGTACCAGGGATAGCCGTACGTGCCGGAGTAGCCGCGGAAGGTGTAGGCGTCGATGCCGCCCGCGACGTACTCGTCGGCGAGCTTGGGGTCGGCGGCGGCGACGTCGAGCAGCATGCCCTGCTGGACCAGGGGCCTGGCGAAGTCCGGGGGCAGGTTGGTGACGTCGGGGAGTGTTCCGGAGGCGGCCTGGTTGAGTACCTTCTCGGAGTAGGCGTCCGCCGGCTGGTCGAGCCATTCGACCTTCGTGCCGGGGTACTTCTTCTCGAAGGCGGCGACGACGCCCTCGACGTACGCCGTGAACTTGGGCTTCAGGGCCCACGTCTGGAGGCTGACAGTGCCCTTCACCTCTCCCGTGGCCGCCGCGGTCGGGGCGGCGGCTCCCGACTCGCCGGACCCGCCGAGGCCGCAGCCCGAGACGACCATGACGGCTGCCACCGCCGGTCCCGTCCAGTACCTACGCATGGCGCTCTCCTTGGTTACTAAATCGCTCTAGTTGCGGGACTATTCACCTGGCTAGACTCGTGTGTCAATAGCTGAGACGAATTCGTGAAGGAGCAGTGGTGCGCCGACCGACGATCACCGACATCGCCGAGCGGGTCGGGGTTTCCAAGGGCGCGGTGTCCTTCGCGCTCAACGGCCGCCCGGGGGTCGGAGAGGCCACCCGCGCGCGAATCCTGCAGGTGGCGAAGGAGATGAACTGGCGTCCGCACAGCGCCGCCCGCGCCCTCGGCGGGGCGCGCGCGGAGGCGGTGGGCCTGGTCATCGCCCGGCCCGCCAGCGCCCTCGGCGTGGAGCCGTTCTTCGCCCAGTTACTGTCCGGCCTGCAGGCGGGGCTGTCGGCCCAGGCCGTCGCGCTGCAACTGCTGATCGTGGAGGACGCCGAGGCCGAGATGGAGATCTACCGCGAGTGGACCTCCGCCCACCGGGTCGACGGCTTCGTCATGGTGGACCTCATGGTCCGCGACCCGCGCATCGCCGTGCTGGAGGAGCTGGGCGTGCCCGCCGTCGTCCTGGGCGGGCCGGGCAGGCACGGGTCGCTGTCGAGCGTCTGGGCCGACGACCGGGAGGCCATGTTGTCGATCGTGGACTACCTGGCCGCGCTCGGCCACCGCAGGATCGCGCACGTCGCGGGCCTGCCGGCGTTCCGGCACACCCAGCGGCGCGCCCGCGCGCTGCGCGACCGCGCGGGGCGGCTGGCTCTGGAGGAGGCGGTGTCGGTGCACACCGACTTCAGCGACTCCGAGGGCGCCGCCGCGACGCGCGCGCTGCTGTCGCGGCCGCGCCGGCCCACGGCCATCGTCTACGACAGCGACGTGATGGCCCTGGCCGGGCTGGGGGTGGCCGGCGAGATGGGGGTGAAGGTGCCCGACGACCTGTCCATCGTGGCCTTCGACGACTCGGTGCTCACGCGGATCACCCACCCCGCGATCACCGCGCTCTCCCGCGACACCTTCGCCTTCGGCAAGCGGCTGGCCGAGGTGATGCTGGAGGTCATCGCCGACCCTGAGCAGCGCAAGGACGTCAAGACCGAGACCCCCCGGCTGACGGTCCGCGAGAGCACGGCGGCTCCGGGGGCTTGGCAGGGCGACTAAATCGCTTTAGGCTCCGCCGGGAGATCGTACGACCCCCGGAGGACGCGTGCCCCTGCTCGACCCCATCCGCCACGGCGCCAACTACGTGCCCTCCGCCGGCTGGTTCCACAGCTGGCTCGACCTGTCGCTCGACGCGGTCCGCCGCGACTTCGAGGACCTGGCCTCGATCGGCCTGGACCACGTGCGCGTGTTCCCGATCTGGCCGTGGATCCAGCCCAACCCGGGGCTGGTCCGGCAGCGCGGCGTGGCGGACCTGCTGGCCGTGATCGACGTCGCGGCCGAGTTCGGCCTGTCCGTCGCCGTGGACCTGCTCCAGGGGCACCTGTCCAGCTTCGACTTCCTGCCCTCCTGGGTGCTCACCTGGCACCGTCGCAGCCTGTTCACCGACCGCGGCGCGCGCGACGCCATAGCCGCCTACGCCGACCGGCTCACCCGGGCCGTCGCCACCCGCGGCAACGTGTTCGCCGTCACGCTCGGCAACGAGGTCAACAACCTCTACCCCAGCAACGCCACCACCCCCGAGGCGTCCACGGCGTGGGCCGCCGAGCTGATCGACGTCGTGCGTGCGGCCGCGCCCGGCCTGCTCGCCCTCCACTCCCTGTACGACGCCACCTGGTACGACCCGGACCACCCGTTCCGCCCCGCCGACAACGTGGACCTGGGCGACCTGACCACGGTGCACTCCTGGGTGTTCAACGGCGTCTCCGCGATCGACGGCCCGCTCGGCCCGGCCACCGTCTCGCACGCCGACTACCTGGTCGAGCTGGCCGCCGCCACCTCGCTCGACCCGGCCAGGCCCGTCTGGCTGCAGGAGATCGGGGTGCCCAGGCCCGACGTGCCCGAGGCCGGGACCGCCGAGTTCGTCCGCCGCACGCTCGACGCGGTGACCGCCAACCCCGCCCTGTGGGGCGTCACCTGGTGGTGCTCCCACGACCTGGACCGTTCCCTCTCCGACTTCCCCGAGCGGGAGTACGAGCTGGGCCTGTTCACCGTGGACCACCGTCCCAAGCCGGCGGCCAAGGAGCTCGCCGCGATCATCGACGAGCGCCGCGGCCGTACCGAGGCGCGGCGTCCGGCCCTGCGGTGCGACGTGGACCTGCGGACCGAGCCCGGACGCCGGGCCGAGGTCGCGCCGGGCAGCGCCTTCCACGCCGCATGGGTCCGGCTGCGCCAGTCCGGGCCCGTGGCCATCGTCGCCGGCGACCGCGCCGACGACCCCGGCCACCTCACTGCCCGGGGGATCGGCAGCGTCCTCACCCCGGAGTGAACGACGGGCCGACCGCAAGATCATCGATTTCCAGAGAGGAAGACCGTGTCAGTCGCCATCGTCTCCGTGGAGTCCACGGACCTGTTCACGGGCACCGAGGACGCCCCGCGCCAGGTGCTGCGCGTGACGCTCGACGGCCCGCCCGCCCGGGTCGCCGTCACCGGCCCGGGCGTGTCCGGGGAGGCGGAGGGCGCGGGCGTGGTCGAGGTCCCGCTGGAGATCGCCGGCCCGGTCCCGGGGGCCGAGCTGCCGGTCGTGGTGACGGCGGGCGGCGCGCGGGCCGAGGCCGTGGTGGTCGTGGCCGAGCCCGGCTGGACGATGTTCCTGGTCTCCCACTTCCACTACGACCCGGTGTGGTGGAACACGCAGGCGGCCTACACCTCGCCGTGGGAGCTGCTGTCCGGGGACGCCACCACCCGCCCGCTGTGGGAGCGCAACGGCTTCGCGCTGGTGGAGGCGCACCTGGACCTGGCGCTGCGCGACCCGGTCTACAAGTTCGTGCTGGCCGAGATCGACTATCTCAAGCCGTACTTCGACGTCCATCCCGAGCGCCGGGCCGACCTGCGGCTGCTGATGGAGCGCGGGCAGGTCGAGCTGGTCGGGGGGACGTACAACGAGCCCAACACCAACCTCACCGGCGCCGAGGTCACGATCAGGAACATCGTGTACGGCATCGGCTACCAGCGCGACATCCTCGGCGGGGATCCGGCGACGGCGTGGCAGCTCGACGCGTTCGGGCACGACCCGCAGTTCCCCGGATACCTCGCCGCGGCGGGGCTGACCGGCAGCGCGTGGGCGCGCGGGCCGTTCCACCAGTGGGGGCCGATCCAGAAGAACTTCCGCGAGGCCAAGGACGACGCCCGGGTGATGCAGTTCCCGAGCGAGTTCGAGTGGATCGCCCCCTCGGGGCTCGGCGTGCTGACGCACTTCATGCCCCACCACTACTCGGCCGGCTGGTGGATGGACTCCGCCGCCGACCTGGCGGGCGCCGAGCACGCCGTGTACGAGCTGTACCGCAAGCTCAAGCCGGTCGGGGCGACGCGGAACCTGCTGCTGCCCGTGGGCACAGACTACACCCCGCCCAACAAGTGGGTCACCGAGATCCACCGCTCCTGGAACGCCCGCTACGTCTGGCCGCGCTTCGTCTGCGCCACCCCGCGCGACTTCCTCGACGCGGTCCGGGCCGAGCTGGCGGCCTCCGGACGCCGCCCGAGCCCGCAGACCCGCGACATGAACCCGGTCTACACCGGCAAGGACGTCTCCTACATCGACACCAAGCAGGCGCAGCGGGCGGGCGAGGTGGCCGCCGTGGACGCGGAGAAGCTGGCCACCCTCGCCGCGCTCGAAGGGCTCGGGACCTACCCCGAGGCCGCGCTGGACAAGGTGTGGCGGCAGCTCGCGTACGGGGCACACCACGACGCGATCACCGGCAGCGAGTCCGACCAGGTCTACCTGGACCTGTTGTCCGGCTGGCGCGAGGCGTACGACCTGGCGGGCGCGGTGCGCGACGTCTCGCTCGCCTCGCTCGTCGCCCGCGTGGACACCGGCGGCGAAGGCGTCGCGGTGGTCGTCGCGAACACGCTGTCGTTCGACCGGTCGGCGCCGGTGGCCGTACGGCTGCCCGCCGGGCTCGACGGCGGACGGGTGCTCGACGACGCCGGCGCGGAGGTGCCGTGCGTCGTGGACCGGGGGACCCTGCGGTTCCTGGCCGAGGACGTGCCCGCCACCGGCTGGCGCACCTGGCGGTTCCTGCCGGGATCGTCCCGGCCCGGTGCGGCCGCGTGGAGGCCCGCGCCCGGCGTCACCGTCGAGAACGCCCGCTACCGCGTCACCGCCGACCCCGGCCGCGGCGGCTGCCTGTCCGCCGTCCTGGACAAGAAGGCGGGACGCGAGCTGCTACGGCCCGGCTGCGTCGGCAACGAGCTGCGCGTCTACGAGGAGTACCCCGCCCACCCCGACTTCGGCGAGGGCCCCTGGCACCTGGTGCCCAAGGGCCCGGTCGTCGGCGCGGCGGAGGGCGCGGCCCAGGTGCGGCGCGAGACCTGCCCGCTCGGCGAGCGCCTGGTGATCACCGGGACGGTGGACGGCATCGGCTACGAGCAGACCGTCACGCTCTGGCACGGCGTGGACCACGTGGACCTGACCACCCGCGTCCTGGACTACCGCGGGGCCGACCGGCTGCTGCGGCTGAGCTTCCCCGCCGACCTGCCCGGCGCGCTGCCGGTGAGCGAGGTGGCCGGGGCCGTGGTCGGGCGCGGGTTCGCCCTGCCCGACGTGGACGCCGCCGAGGCGCCGTGGACCCTCGACAACCCCGCCAACACCTGGTTCGGCCTGGGCTCCACCGCCCGCGTCGCGCTCACCGGCCCCGGCGGCCGGCCGCTGGGCGAGCGGGCGCTCGGCGTGGCGGAGGTGGTCGTGCCCGGCCCGGACGACGCCGCCGACGTGCGCGACCTGCTGGTCGCGCTGGTCAGGGCCGGGGTCACCGCGACCACGGCCGGGGCGGACTGGTCCAGGTACGGCTGGCTCGACGTCGACTCCAACCTCCCCGACTTCCGCATCATGATCGGCGGGCCGCGGCAGAACGACGCGGTGCGCGAGCTGCTGGAACGCGCGGGCCCGGCCTATGCCGAGGTCCTGGAGCGGGACGGGCGCGTCTGGGTGCCCGCCGCCCGGCCGCTGCGCGAGGTCTGGCGGCCCAACGCCGACCTGCGTGACCTGCGGGCGCTGCCGGCCCTGGTCACCACCGATCCCGCCGCGCTGACCGCCGACCTGGCCGACGCCCGCGTGAGCTCGGCCTGCCCCGGCGAGGTCCCGGAGTCCGAGCTGCTCACCGGCCACACCGTCGCGCTGCTCACCTACGGCCTGCCGGGCTTCGCCGTCGATCCGGCCGGCACGTTGCACCTGTCGCTGATGCGCTCGTGCACCGGGTGGCCGTCCGGGGTGTGGATCGACCCGCCCCGCCGTACGCTGCCCGACGGAGCGGGCTTCCAGCTCATGCACTGGACCCACGAGTTCCGGTACGCGCTGGTCTCCGGCGAGGGCGACTGGCGCACGCTGACGCTGCCCGCCCGGGGGCAGGAGTTCAACCATCCGCTGTACGCCGTGCTCGCCGAGCCGCACGGGGGCCCGTTGCCGCCGACCCGGTCGTACCTGAAGGTCGAGCCGGCCCGGGAGGTGCTGGTCGGCGCCGTCAAGCCGGCAGGCAACCCGACCGCGCACGGGTCGGCCGCCGCGGCGGACCCGGCTTCCGGGGTGACCGTGCGCCTGATGGAGTCCACCGGACTCGGCCGCGACGCCGTCCTTTCCGGTGTGCTCGCCCTCACCGAGCCGCACCGCGCCGACCTGCTCGAACGGCGGCGCGAACCCGTCCAGGGGGCAGCCGTCACGCTGACCGGCGCCGAGGTCGCCACCGTGATCGCCGTCCCCGGCCTGCCGCTGGGTGGGTCGGCCCGCGGCGGTGCGGTGCTGGGGCCGGCGGCCGAGGTGGCGCAGCCGGTGCATGCGCGGTACTGGCTGCACAACCGGGGGCCGGCGCCGATGGGCTACCTGCCGGTGAGCGTCACGGCGTCGCCGGGCCTGGTGCGGACCGAGGGCGAGCCCGCCGAACTGTCGGTGGTGCTCTCCTCGCACCTGCTCGACGCCGACGTGGAAGGAGCCGTGGAGATCCTCGTCCCCGAGGGCTGGACGGCCGGTCTGACGCGGCGCCCGTACCGGCTGGCGGCGGGCGGGCACGTACGGTTCCCGGTGACGGTGACCCCGCCCCGGGGCGTCGAGCCCGGCCTGTACTTCGTCGCCGCCCGGATCCGGCACGACGGCCAGACCGTCGAGGACGTGGTCACCGTCGCCGTCGGCGACCTGCCCGGCGTGCTGCCCGTGCCCGGTGACGTCCCCGAGGACTGGGTGGCAGCGCAGGGCAGCAAGGACCGTCCCGGCCGCGACACCGGCCTGTCGGTGGAGGTGACGACGCCGTCGGTGCGCGTCCCTCCCGGCGGGCGTGCCGTGCTGGGGCTGGCGCTGCACAACCGCACGAACGGTCAGATCCGGGGCGAGCTGCAGGTCGTCTCGCCCTGGGGCACGTGGGACCTGATCGCCGCCCCGGTCCGCGGGTTCGTCCTGGCGGCCGGTGAGAGCACGGTCGCCGAGTTCGAGGTGTCCGCACCCCGCGACGCCGTCCCGGGCTCCGCCTGGGCCCTGGGCAAGGTCATGTGGTTCGGCCGCTGCCAGTACGCCCCGACCGTCGAACTGGTGGTGACCCCATGACCCACCGTTCCCACCCCGACCATCCCCGGTCCCGCGCTGAGACCTCCGCCCCGACGCTCCAGGCGAACCATCCGACCTCCGTCCCAACACCTCAGGTCAGCCATCCGGACTCCGCCCACGCGCCCGTCACCGGCGAGCCGGTCGCGCCCGGCGTGGGGCCGGTGCTCGGCTGGCTCGACGGCTGCCCGCTCCCCCGCTTCGAGCTGGACCGACGGCTCGCAGCCCTGCGGGCCGGCCCGAGGTCCTCGGCGCTTCCGGCGCCGGGCACGGCCGAGGACCGGCAGCTCACGCGCTGGGTGGCCCAGGTGGTGCTGACCGAGCAACTGTGCGCCGCCGAGGCGACAGCCCGCCGACTCCCCCTGGTGAAGCCCCCACCACCCCACCCCAACCAGCCCCCCACCGACGCCATCGCGGTACAGCCGGACCCACGAGCCACCGACGCCATCGCAGTACGGCTCGACCAGCGGGCGGCTGTTGAGCTGGGTTCTATCGCTGCGGCGGCCTACGAGGGCAGCGCCGCCGTCCGGGCGGTCTACGAGGCCGTCACCGCCGACGTCACGGTCTCCGCGTCGGAGGCGGCCGCGTATCGGGAGGCCACCACGCGACCGCCCACCGGACCGACATGGCGGCTACGCACCCCAGATGGCGAGCTCGACGCAGACCCCGGTTCGCTGCCCGTCGCCCTGGCCGAAGCTCTGGCCGCCGCCGTACCGGGCCAGACGGTGACGGCCGGCCCTTGGACCGCCACCCTCGTCACCCGCCACGCCCCCGTCCCGGACCGAGACGCACCCGCCGACGGCCTCCTCGACTCCGCGCGCAGGGTGGCGTTCGTACGCTGGCTCGACCACGCCCGTGCCCACCGGCTGCGCCTGGTACCGGGCCTCGAACACCCCGGCGACCCCGCACAACCCGACAACCACCACCACCACTGACACCACCATCACCCCGCCCAGACCCGCCCTCAACGGGGCGCTCCATTCAGGAGATTCCGGAGCCGCGCTGCCAGGTATCTCCGAAGCCACATCGCCTTCACAGAATCAACCGCATACAGATTGCCGACGAAAGTCCTACCCCCGAGACGAACGGCCAGTTCAGGACAAGTCGAGCCCCATCCTCAACCACACTGCACAGGCTTTGCCACTCATGTGTCACCGGAAAACCCGTCAGAAACGCGAAGGCGTAAGGACTGCATTCGCCCAGCCCTCCATGCTCTACGCAACAGGCGAGCCGGCTTCCGAAACGAATTTGCAGATCACTTCACTGGGCCGCCACCGTGGCCGTCAAATGAGATTCGGCAGCCCCTCATCGTCCCTTCTGGGCCGCTACGACGGTCGTACCGTGGTTGTCAGTTTGTGGTTACGCCAATCGGTATGCGATACCCGCAGACGCGCGCCACAGACGTTTAGTGGACAGACTCTTCAGAGCGCAGCCAGCCAGTCTCGCCACACTGCGCTCTGCCATCATAAATCTTTAAGCCGGAGTTCTCGAGATCAGCTAGAGAAAAGCAATGAGGAATCTAGCCATATATCCTCATACCCAGGCGCGACTAGAAATCTCCACCCGGGAGGCAGCCCCATATACCCAATAATCTCCGGCCTACTCTGATACAAATGGCGCGCATGCATGGGAGCGAAAAAGTCCGGATCTTCCGAAAGCTCGCGACCAGACCAAACATACCAGCCACACGTGCCATTCTCGGGTGCAAGGCGGAGGCCGTTCAAGGGCCAGCCTCCTTGCATGACGTCCCGAGAAACGCCGAGCTTCTGCCGTTCATCCACCAGGATGCAGTCCACAGCCATCCGTTCGCACAGCGAACGCTGCCGGACTTCTATTTCCATCAGCGCTTCCCATTCATCGAATCCGAGCACCATTGAAGCTAGTCAAGTAGCCCCCACGCCTTTTCGGCACGCTTACCCCACGCAGACATATCGCCTCCTTGAGTATCAGAGCACGCCTTACACTGAGGCTGAACGGCATCGAGCGATTTAGCTCGAGTCATATTGATCCTGAACTCAGTATACCATTCCTGCACCAGCGGGATCTTGTGGTCCGCCCTCATCCTGTTATTCGGGTCTATGACTCCGCAGGTAACGCATGGCTTTCCTTGTACAGAATCGCGCTGAGCCTTGGTCGGAGTACCGTTCGGACGCTCATACCAGCCCTCAGCATCACTCCCATACCATTCAATACCATCACCATCGGTCCAGCACTTGTAGTCGTTGTGTACGAGGATCGACTGGTCGCCCGCCACCACATGGTAGGTATGCAGGTCATCTACGGTCAGGTTGTGGACACGCTGGACGGTCGTCCGTGCCTGGACCGCACTGATCTGTACAAAAGTGCCCGCCGAGGTCTGCAGCCACATGCCCGGCTGCAGGAGTCCCGCCTCAACCCACTTGTGGAGGGCCGGCACCCAGAACGGGTGGTTGTCGGTCGCCGTGATGGCGTCGGTCGCCTTCCCGCGGCGCCCGTCGATGTCCACTGTGATCTCGACCAGATTCTTGACGCCACTGCCAGTGATCAGGGTCGTGACCGGCTTCGACGCTGTACGGCGAGTCTCCGGGTCGGTGGCGATGACCAGGTCGCCGACCTTGACGTCCTCAATCGCCTTGTGGCTGCCGTCGGCCATCAGCACTTTGGTGCCCGGTACGAAGCTGTTGGCTCCTACGCAGCCACCCGGGTCGATGCCAGGAGGAATGTCCGGCGGCAGGTCGGGGGCGACGTCGTCGAGCACGTCGTCGATGATCGACTCGGTTGTGGTCTCGGTCAGATCTTCGACGATGTCCTTTGCCCGGTCGCTGTAGCCGCTGTCAGTGGCGATGCTGACGCTGCCGCGATCGTATGTAGGACCTTCGCTGCCGCTGTAGCTGCCGGTGCAGGGGCCGGTGCGGCACTGCTTGTCGATCTGCTCTTGCCTGTTGACCGGACGCTTCGGGGACGCGCTGCTCTTGGTCGGCTTCTTGGTTGTCGTCGTCTTCTTCTTGGGCTTGGTCGGCGTCGAAGGGCTCTTGCCGACTTTCTGCTTGGGCGGGCAGCTGCGTGTGCAGCGCCGATCACCGCCCGGCGAGCCTCGGCGCGCCTGATCGTCGTCGTCATCGTCGCCGCCCCGACGCCGCTTCTTCCTTTTCTCCTTCTTCTTGTCGTCCTTGCTGCGTTTTGCGGAGCTGCGGTCGTCCTTCTTGCCGGTGGCCCTGCGGTGCGTGTCCGTACCCTTGTTACGGCTCGCGCCCTTCCTGCTCTTCTTGCTGCCGCCTTCCGCTTGCCATGTGTTCGAATTCCTCTTTTCGTTTCCGTAGTACTGCTCCATGGCGGGGAGGTAGACCCGGTCGTAGAACTCCTGCTCGGTCATTCCACGTGCTTCCGCATTCATGACGCCCTGCCATGCGGCTCCCGTGAACGCCCCGCGGTATTTCTCGGACCACCCCTTCTTGAAGCCCGGCTCGGGGCGCGGAACCCAGTTGAGCTGGATATCGTGACCGTCGGGGTCGGTCTTGGTGAGCGGGTCGCCCTGCCCGTACAGGTATCTGTTGAGGCGATTAGACGGATCGGGAGACAAGGTCCAGTCGTCCCGGGATGCGAAGCCGCCGGTACCCGGCGTGTACCAGCGGGCATGCATGTTGACTTTGCCGGTGTCCGGGTCGGTGTACTCACTCTGGTAGCCCAGTGAGCGCTGGACACCGGTGCGCGCGGTCGGCGCGCCGAACGGGTCGAAGGCGACCGAGTCGACCACGCTCGTTCCGGAGTAGGTGGCTACGACATCGCTGTGCAAGTCCGTCATCACAGCCAGGGCCGGGCCGGCCCCTTCTTGCATGCTGAGCAGGCCACCGAAGGGGTCACGACCGTATTTGGCCTTGATCGCACCGGTCTGATCGGACACCGTGGCGATGTCGTTGGCAAGGCCGGAGTAGGCGAAGCGGGTTTCGTCGGTGCCCTTCTTCCTCGAAGTCAGGCGGCCGAGCGCGTCGTAACCGTAGGTGGCTTCGCCGTCGCTCACCAGGCGATCGAAGGCGTCGAAGGCGAGGCTTCTGGTGGTGCTGCCGTCGTTCTCCGTGGCCAGGGTGCCGCGAGGGGTGTAGGTGTACGACGTTCCGGCGCCGGAGATCAGCCGGTTGCGTTCGTCGTAGGTGTAGTTCTTGTCGCCTGCTCGGGTGCGGTTGCCCGCGGCGTCCCAGGTGTAGGTGGTGATGTTGCCGTTGGGGGCGGTCCACGAGGTCAGCCGGCCCGCGTGGTCATATCCATAGCCGTTGCTGCCCGCGCCGGCCATGCCCTCGCTGGTCTTGGAGACGAGGTGGTCGTCCTTGTTCCAGCCATAGGTGATCTTCGCCAGCTGGGTGCCGGCGCTGCTCTTGAGAGTCTGGCTCTCCAGATGACCGAGCCGATCGTAGGTCAGGCTCTGGCTGTTGACCGGGTTGGTCGAGTTCAGTGAGGTGAGCCGGTTGTCCTTGTCATAGCCGTACGTGAAGGCCCGGCCGGTCACCGGGTCGGCCGCCGTCGCCAGGCGGAGATTGTCATCCCAGGTGAAGGAGGCGTTGCCGGAGGTGTCAGTGCGGGTCACCGGCTGGCCGAGCGCGTCATAGGTGAAAGCGGCGATCTGGCTTGTGTTCCGGGTGACCTTCGTGAGCAGGCTTCGGTCGTTGTATTCCAGCGTGTAGTCGCCAATGCCGGTCTGACGTCCGGCGTTGTCATAGGTGTAGGACCGCTCTGCGGTGGTGACCTGGGCGCCTTGGCCGGTCTCCTTGGTCACCCGGTTCAGGGCGTCGTACTGCCGGTCGACTCTCACTCCACCCGGTTGTTGCACGGCGGTCAGGTTGCCCACCGCGTCATAGGACTGGGTCCAGGTACGGTCGGCCAAGTCGGGGTGCGCCGTGGTGGACGGCTCGACGATCGACTCCACCAAACCCAGACTGTTGTAAGTGGTCCACACCGTGTTGCCGCGGCCGTCGGTGCTGCGGGTCGGAGCGCCGGTCGCGTCATGGCCGAAGGTTGTCGTGATCGACTCTGTCGCCGAGACGGGTTCGATCAGCTTGGTCAGCGTGTTCGTGGCGTCGAAGGCGCGGGTGGTGACGTATCCCTCGCCGGAGGTGCTGCGCACCGGGTTGGAGGCCGCGTCGTAGCCGTAGCTCACGGTTCGCTGGGTGGCGCCGGTCGTGTCCAGGTCCTTGCGTGCGATCACGCGCCCCGCCAGGTCGTATTCCCAGACCTTGGCGAGCCCGAGCGGGGTCTTCGCCTTGACCGTCCGCCCTGCGGCGTCGTAGTCGATCGAGGTCTGATACCCCAGCGGGTCAGTGATCTTCGTGACTTCACCCGCGGCATTGGTCGTGTACGACGTCGCCTTGCCGATCGGCGGCGTCACGGTGTCGAGGAAGTCCGCGTTGGTGTAGGTCAGATTCGTGGTGTACGCGTTGGCAGAGGGATATCGCTCGACAATCGTCTGTGTGATCTGACGGCCGAGGTCGTCATAGGTCGCCTGAATCCGGGCACCTGTCGGATCCGTCTGCGTCAGCGGCTCGCCCACCAGGTCGAACTCGGAGACCCACTGACCAGCAGGCTGTCCGTTGACAGCCGGCTGAGTCGTGCGCACCTGGTTGCCCAACGCGTCGTACTCGGCAGTAACGCTGCCGCCGCGAGCGTCCGTGGTCTTGATGAGCTGGCCGGCGGCGTCGTACCTGTAGGACGCCTTGGGGATGAGCTGCGTCCCACCAGGCGGCGTGTACGGCGCTCCAGTGACTTCGGCGACCCGCCCCAGCCGATCGTAGGACGCCGTGCTCTGGCGCCCTTCGGCGTCGATGACGTGCGTCTGCCGTCCCGCGCTGTCGTAACCGTAACGCGTTGTCGGCCGCGCGGAGTCGGCCTGGCCGACGCGCTCGACGCTGACCGTCGGCAGCTTGACCTCGACCAACTGACCGTAGACGTCATAACGGTTGCTCGTCGTGTAATCGGCGGCAGAGGCCCCGTCGGCGTTGCCCCGCGGATCCACCACGGAGGTGACCAGGCCGCGGTCGTCCACGGTCCAGGTGGTGGTCAGATCCGACTCGCCGTTCTCCACCGTCTGGCGAACGAGCTGGTTCTCCTTGTTGTAGGCGAATTCCAGGCTCTCGGCGCGCGTCGTCCCGGTCGCGGTCAAGGTTTGCTTCGCCAGATTGTCGTTGGCGTCGTAGGCCCTGGTCACCTTGCGGGCGAGCTTCGCCGGGTCGAACGTGGAGGAGGTCAACCGTCCGGCCGCGTCATGTGTGTAGGTCGTCTGCGCGGCCGGTGTCGTCAGAGTCGCCAGATGGCCTGCCGCATCGTAGGTGTAGGACTCCAGCACCACGTCCTTGGTCGTCGTGGCGCCGTTCAGCTTGACGTCGTCGGCGATCACCTGGGACAGGCTGTCGTCGCTGAAGTAGGCGTAGGAGGTCTTACGGCCCATCGCGTCGACCTCGGCCGCCAGTCGTCCGCCTGGATCATAGGCGTATGAGGTCAGGACGATCTCCCGCGCCTCCTGTGGGCTGACCGGGCTGCCTGTCCAGTTCTTCAGTGTGCGTGAGGCGAGCTCACCGCGCTTGGTGTAGGAATACCCGAACACCGACCCGAGCTCGTCGGTGACCGAGGTACGGGCCCCGACGTTGTCCCAGGTGGAGCGAACCACCCCGCCCTCTGGGCCGGTGACCGTCTCCTCCCGGCCGAATCCGTCATAGGTGTAGGTGATGGTCCGCTCCGGGTCGCCGCCCGTCAGGTCCACCACGGTGTCGGTGAGCTTGTTGCCGTCCGGGTCGTAGGTGGAGCGCGTCTCGACCGTGTGCGTCTTACCGGTGATCTCGTTCTTGACCGGAGCTCCGGTATGGCGCACGAGTTGGCCAAGCGCGTTGTAGGCCAGACTGGTGCGTACACCGTCCGGGAACTCGTCGGACACCTCGATCCGGGCCGTCGCACGTCCGAGCGGATCGTGCTCGTATTTGGTGATCAGTCCTTCTGGCTCCACCTGCTCGGCCAGATCACCTGCCGCGCTGTAACGCTGCTCCCACGTGTTGCCCCGAGCGTCCGTGCGGGACTTGACCAGGCCCGCCGGCGTGCTGCCGCCTCCGACCGCCGGCTCGCTGCCGTCGGTGTAGGCGGCCGTCACCGTCCTGCCCTGAGGGAAGTCCGACGTGGCCGGCGTGACCTCCTTCGTCTGCTCGCCATAGGAGTTGTACTCCCACAGCGTGGCGTAGGTGTTGTCGCTCCTTCCGGACGAACGGGCGTCCCGGAGCGCGGTCGGAAGGTCGTTGCGTGCGTCGAACTTGTTGGCGGCGTTCCAGTAGTAGGTGTAATACGTGAACTGGCACGTGCTCGTACGGCAAGTGCTGCGTTCCAGTACGTTGCCACGAGCGTCGTTGTAATCCGTCACTGTGTTGGAGTTCGCGTCCGTGACGGTCTGGAGGAATCCGCCCGTGTCGTAGCCGTAGGTCGTCTTCTTGTCCAGCTGGTCGATCACCGACGTGATGCGGTACCCGCGCCAGGCGTCGTGGACATACTTGAGCGTGCCCTCCTGGGGGTCAGTGACGGTGACCGTGCTCATCCCGGTGCTCCGGTCGTAGACCGGCTCGCCGATCTTCCAGGTGCCGCCGTTCTCGTCGGTGTGTGTCTTGATGCGGTCGGACACCGGGTCGAAGACGTTGGCGGCCCAGACTCGCCCGGAGGGCAGGGTGATCTTTGTGAGCTTGTTCGGGGCGGCGGCGCGTGCGGCGAAGTGAGTGGCGGCCTCAGGGGCGGACAGCGGCCGATCGTAGAAGGCGACTTCGTCCACGCTTCCGGTGAAGCCTTCGACGTTCAGGTAGGGCCAGTCCTCGGTACCGCTGAACGTGGTGGTCGAAGCCCCCACGGACTGCCCGTCCAGGAAGAGGGTCTGGGAGTCTCCGGCGGTGGCCAGCACCACGTGATGCCAGGCATTGTCATTGACCGCGGCGGATGACGTGATGCGATTAGAGGTGCCGGGGTAGGCGGCCGACAGCCTGCCGTCGGCCGTCACCTCAAGCAAGGGATGCTTCGTCGCATACCACTTGTACTGCGCCTGAACGACCGGCCCGGTACTGGTCGTCTTGAACCATGTCTCGAACGACGCCCATTTGCCGGCGCGCGGGATCAGCGAACTGGGCAGCTGCACGCTCGCGGTGGAGGTCACCTCGACGGCGGTGTCGGAGGTCCCGGACAACGCACCCGGTTTGCCCAGTGCGGCGCTGCTGTAGAAAGCGCTGGTGCCGTCCCAGCCGAGATCCTTGGCCGCGTTTCCGCTGCTTTCACCCAGTCGCCAGTAGCCCATGGGGTCGGAGTCCAACACCGTCGTCCGGTAGAGCGACCCCACGTCGTGGCTGTACTGCGTGCAGTGCTCGGCTGGGTCGCACACCTTCTCCAGGACATCTCCGGCATAGGAGTAGGTCCACGTCAGCGGCTTGCCGTCGACCGGAGCAGTGGACACCTCGGTGACATGTGAGCCGGTCCAGGAGAACGAGAGCGACCGCCCGCCGGGAACGGTGACCTGTGAGAGCTTGCCGTCAGCCCCATATGCGAGTGACTGGCTGCGCCCGCGGCCGTCCACGATCTTCGTCAGCCTGCCGGACTCGTCGAAGACGTATGACGTGGACGATTTGTCCATCAGCACCCAACCGCTACAGGTGGTGCCGGCCGGACAGATAGGCGATTTGGCCGCACTGTCAAGGGTGGCGTGCATGCCAGGGGGCGGTTGGTAGCTGCCATCGCTCTTCTTCGCGAACCGCGCCTGGCGTCCGTCGGGGTACGTCACCAGAAGCGCCTCGCGGCCACGCACTTGCTCCAGGACGATCCGCATGTCCCAGCGAGTGGACCAGCCTGCGCCGAAGATGCCATTACGGCGTGGATCCATGCTGTTGTACGACCGCACCACGGACAGCGCCGGCCCGACCGTGCTCACCTGGGCGTCGGTGAACGACGTGGTGTAGTTCCCCGCCAGCTGATGGAACTCCTGGCCACTGCCGCCGGACGATGCCAACTGCGATGTGATCGTCGGCTGGCGCACCCCGACGATGAAGGTTTGCGTACCCGAGACCGCGCTACCACCGCCGATGGTGGAGGCATCGACCACCGACACCCGCCACCAGTACTGCCGTCCCCACGACAGGGTGCCCTCAGCCGGCGTCCAGGAGCCGGACAACGCGCAGCAGGACTCTCCGCTCGTGCACTCCGTCATGTCCGGCGTCTTGCACACCTCGAAGTCGAAGCCGACCGATCCCCCCTCCCAGGTGCTGGCCGTCGCCGAGAGCGTCGGCTGCGCGGTCAGCACTTGCAGGCCGTTGTCCGGACTCATCGACGTCACCGAGGGGGGTGGAGGCGCAGGACAGTTTCCCTCCTGGGCCCAGTAGGTGCCGGGATAGTTGTCGGGTGGCGGCTTGTTGTTGAGGGAACCGCCGAAGCTGATCTTGGCTCGCCAGATCACGCGGTTGTAGGCGACACGGTCGTTCGCCGAGACCGCGTAGTACGCCCGCCAGGCCGGCACGCTTCCACACGGCGGTTCGGCCATCGCCTGCAGCAGGCCGGAGGATGCGGTGGCGCGCTTCTCCTGAGGCTTGACCGGCGATGAGCGAACGACGCCGTCCCGGCTCTCAGCAGGCAGCGCCTCCTCGGGCGGCTTCACCGCCGCCTTCACCGTCACAGTTTTCAGGTCCGGTGTCCGGGTCACGTCCGCGGACACGATCGAGGGCATGCCTCGCGTGCTTCCCCACATCTGCCGGGGCGTCTCTACGGATGCCTCGCGATAGTCGGCCGCAGCCGGCAGAGACGTGAGTTGTAACAAGCCGGGCAGCAGAACCAGTAAGACAGTAAGAACGATCCTTACTGCCCCAAACAAATCCGCCCAAGACAGAACTCGGCGCATACGCCGTCACACTCCGAACCGGCGAGGGGCGACCGCGTGGGACGCCAGACGTCGCTCCACCCACCGGCAAGACAGACGTCTTGACTCGTGCGGCTCGGAGCATGTTGCAAACAGGCGAAGAGTAACTTTTGTCCTATCAAGGGAACAAGATCTATTTCGGCGACCTAATACGCACGGAGGGCAACGTTCCGGATAGACGACCCAAGAGGTGATACAAAGGACAAGGGTGCTGCGACCCGTCAGGCCAATGTGCTGATGCCTTCCATTTGTCATCGGCGAAGCCGTCGCCGGCAGACCGCTTACGCCCTGGTCGGATAGCTGGACCGGGGCGCCATCCCTGGATCCTTCGCCTCATCCTGGATGAACGAGCGGGGACCTTCGGCGCGCTTCGAGGGCGTCCAGGATCAGGTCGAGGCCGTAGCCGAATTCGCTGGTGTAGTCGTAGCCCGGTCGCAGGGCGTGGTCGCGGATCATCTCGGTGAGGTACGGCAACTCCTTCTCCGGCAGTTGCCGGAGGATGTCGCCGGCCACGTCCTCGACGTCGTCCGGCGTCGCCATCGGCAGGTTCGCCTCCTGCAGGACGAACCCGGAGACGTAGCTGTCGATCAGCGACACGGCGTGCGCGGCCATCGGCAGCGTGAACCCCGCCTCCCGCAGGACCCCCAGGACGGCGTCGTGGTGGCGCAGCGTCGCCGGTCCCGGATCGCGGCGTGAGTCCATGAGGCCGAGGGCCCAGCTGTGCTGCGACAGGACCGCGCGGGCGGAGACGGCTCGCGTACGGATCGCATCGCGCCAATCGTCGCATTCGGCACCCGGCAACTTGATCGCCGCGAACACCATGTCGACCACGCCGTCGAGGATCGCGTCCTTGTTGGGCACGTGGTGGTAGAGCGACATCGCCTCCACGCCCAGTTCCTGCGCCACCCGGCGCATCGTGATCGCCTCCGCGCCGCCGCGATCCGCGACCCGGATCGCGGCTTCCAGGACGAGGACTCTGCTGAGCGGTTGCGGCGGCATGACGGCTCCGGGACGTGTGCGGGTTGACAGCCTTACGAGCGTAAGCCAACCTTACACCCGTAAGCGACCTTACGAGCGTAAGGCCGTTCTGGAGCGTAGAGAAGGAGATTTCCATGCCGATGCCGAGGTGGTGGGGGCACGTGAACAAGAAGGTGTTCAACCCCCGCGCGATAACCGGCGGAAGATGGCCGGTGCTGATTCACGTCGGCCGTATTTCCGGCACCACGTACCGCACGCCGCTCGACGCGCATCCCGTCGACGGCGGTTACCTGTTCGTTCTGGTGTATGGATCGCGTTCGGACTGGGTGCAGAACGTCCTGGCGGCCGGAAATGCGCGGCTCCGGGTCGACGGGCGGGACGTGGAACTCACCGCCCCGCGCCTCATCGGTGAGGACGAGCCTTTCCAGGCCCTTCCCGAGAAAGTGGCACGCCCGCCGAAGCTGCTCCGCATCACCGAGTTCCTGCGCATGGACCTGCTCACAGGCTGACCACCACGACAATTTCGGGACAAGAATCGTGCACACGAACAGGCGGGCGACCGCAATTGCCGGTGCCCTGGTCATCCTGGGTATGATCGCCGGCGCGCTGAGCGTCGTTCCCGCCGTCGATGAACCACGCCGTCTCGCTCTCGTACCCGCACACGAGAGCCAGGTCATCCTCGGCGCAGTCGCTCAGTCCATCATGATCCCCGCGTATGTCGGGTTCGCGCTGTGCCTGTATCCGATGGTGCGGGCGGAGAACGAAAGACTCAGCTCGGGTTTCCTCGGGTTCAGGCTGATCGCGGCGACGTTCCACTTCATCGGCGTCATCATGCTGCCCTTGTTTCTCGTGCTGGGCCGGGAACTCGCCCAAGCCGATGCCGTGGCCGCATCCGGCATCGAGGTCGTCGGTGAATTACTGCGGACGGCGCGCGACTTGGTCAATCATGTCGCATTGATCATCTCGCTCAGTCTTGGAGATCTCCTGTTGTTCCGCATTCTGTGGCGGTCGAGATCTGTCCCGCGATGGTTGTCCGGGTGGGGATTCCTGGCAATAGCGGCAGCCGTGTCGGCGAGTTTCCTGGTGCTGGTTGGTGCAACTGACGTCGTGACGCCGCTCTACCTGGCGATGAATGCGCCCCTGGCCCTGCAGAGCTTCGTCTTCGCCGTGTGGTTGATGACAAGAGGTTTCGTCACGCAGAAGGCATCTTCGAGGCACTAGCGGCGGGCCGTTCACCCCGATTCCCATGGCCGGCCGCCGCCCGCGGCCGGCCTGTTCCAGGCGCGGAGGCGCTACCGTCGCCGGCTCGTCAGGTAGGAGAGGGCCTTGGCGAAGGCGGCGTCGTGGCCGCCGTTCAGTTCCTCGTCGCTGAGGACGCCGGGAACGGACAGGTGCGGCGGGATGCCCGTGACGTCGAAGGTGGTCCCGTCGCGGGTCAGGAAACGTTCGTTGGGCAGAGCGAAGCTCCACCCGTTGGGCAGCTTCCGCCACAGGAAGTCGGAGAAGGCTCCCTGCGTGTTCTCCCCGATGCGCTCGGGCCGGGGCGTCCGTCCCGTCATGGCCTGGGTGAAGGTCTCGCCCGCGCTGATGGTCAGGCTGCTGGTGAGCATGGCGATGGGGCCCGTGTACACCGGGGCGGTCGCCGGCCGTACGGGCACCGGCCGGGGGCGGGTGAACCCGGGCGGATCACCGGGGGTGTTGCGGGCCTGCTTGGCGTACGCCTGGTACGGCCTGCCGGTGAGCCTGGAGGCGAGCCGCAGGCCGAGTGCGTCGTAGCCGCCCAGATTGACGCGGAAGTCGAGGATGAGACCGCGCAGCCGGCCGGGCCCCGAGGTGCGGGACACGGTGAAGATCTCGTCGAGCGCCCGGTCCAGCTCGGCCGCGTTGGGCTCGTAGCCGCCGTCGGCGTAGCCGTCGAACGCGCCCAGCCGCAGGTAGCCCAGGCCGTCCGGGAGGTCGGCGTACCCGATCACGCCTCGTCCCCACTGGTGCAGGGGCTTGCGGGTGTCGTTCTTCTCGACGAACTCCCGGACGCGTTCGTTGAAGGCGATGAAGGCCGGCACCCCGTCCAATTGCCTGGTGCCCGGACGCAACGGTCTGGCGAACTGCCTGCCGCCCGCGATGAGCGCGGTGTGCGCGTCGCCGAGCTCCTTGAGGATGTCGCGCAGGACGGCGAACAGCTCCTCCTCCCCGCTGTCCGGACCGATCCTGGACCGGTACCGGTCCCGTACGGCTCGCCAGTCGACGCCCTTGGTGGCGAAGAACGGGTAGTTCTCGGCGAAGGTCGTCCAGAAGACGTCGAACACCTTCACCGGATCAGCGGGCGTGGGGGTGGCGCAGGCCCCGGGCAGGCGGGGCAGCCTCCGCAGGTCGATGGCGCCGACGCTGCCCGCATACCGTAGCCGCGCCCGGCCTGGCCCCCGCGTCTGGACGACGATCCGCCGGCCGCCCTCCTGGGCCGTGAAGGACGCCGAGTCGCGCGTGCGCGCCGTCTGTTCCGCCGAGAGCACCCCACGCAGGCAGCTGATCGCCGTCGTGTCGTAGGTGATGAGCCGCCCCTGGCCGATGCCGAAGACGGTGCCGTAACCGTCGGCCCGCCAGAGGCCGTCCAGTGGCTGCCGTCCGGCGGCGGCGTCCGCGGGCGGTGTGGCGACCTGTCCCGCCACGGCGACGCCCAGCGCGGCCAGTACGGCGGCCAGTCGCCGGAGCGTCCGTCCGCGGCCCCTCTTTCCGCTGTCGGTGCCGAGATCGTTGTTGTCGTTCATGGGGTCCGACGCTAGGCAGCGTGCCCGGCCGGGCACGTCACACCACGGAGCCATCCATACCGGTCATACCTTCTGGCCATCCGGCCGGCGCGTCATACCCAGGTGGGAGGCCCGAAGTCGGCTCTGGGGCTGATCCGTCCGCGAAGGCCGACGGCTACGGTGATGGCATGTCGCGCGCCTTCACCACGGCCCCGGCCCCGGCCGGACCGGCGGCCCCGTCCGCGCTCCGGTTCGCGAGGGTGCGGGCCGGAACGCCCTGGGTGATCGCCTGCTTCATGTTCGCCATGAACGTGGGGATGCTCGCCACCGTCTACGACGCTCCGGTCGAGCTGACGGTGGCGCTCGCGGCGGCCTGCGCGGCTCCGGTGACGTTCTGCCGGCGCCGGCCGGTGACCGCCTGGCTGCTGCTCTACACCGGGATGCTGGTCACGCCGCTGCTGGTCGCGCCGCCGCCGGCGAACAATCCGTGGCCGTGGCTGCCGATGCCCGTGGTCGCCTATCTGGTCGTGCTGTTCGTGCTGGCGCAGCACCGGCCGCGATGGATGCTGGCGGCCGTGTGGGCGCTGTCCCTCCTCGGCGCGCTGGCGGACGTGTCACTGGTGCCCATGTCGTCCACGGACCGGGCCGTGGCGCTGCAGCTCGTGGCGGCCGTCGTGCCGGTGCCGTTGATCGTCGGCGACAACGTGCGCTGGCGCCGCCGGGCCCGGGCGCGGGTCGCCGAGCAGGAACAGGTCAGCGCGGCCGAACGGGCCCAGCGCGAGCTGCTGGAGGAACGGACCAGGATCGCCAGGGAGATGCACGACGTGGTGGCGCACCACATGTCGGTGATCGCCGTACAGGCCGCCAGCGCGGCGCGCAGGCTCGGCGGGGTGCCCGCCGG
>NZ_JBSFGJ010000117.1:0-23323 GCF_053596515.1 Nonomuraea sp. NPDC001684 | reverse complement strand
TGGCCGAGCCGTTCTACGCCTTCAACGACGTGCACGCGGTCATGTCGTACGTCGGGGCCGGGCGGATCGGGGAGGCGGAGAAGCTGATCGCCTCGGTCAGCGCCAGCCCCTGCGACAGCCCGGAGGCGAACAGCCCGGTGGCCGCCATGAGCGCCAGCACCAGCACCAGCTCGACGCCGCCGATGCGCACGCCCATGGCCACGGCCACGACGAGCACCAGGACCGCCTGGCACACCAGCACGACCATGTCCTTGGCCACCCGCCCGAGCACGATGGCCGGCCGCCAGGCGGGGCTGACGGCGTACCGTTCGAGCGAGCCGTTGCGCAGCTCGGCGATCAGGCCGAACCCGGAGAACAACGAGCCGAACACGGCGATCATCATCATCGACGCGGGCGTGAACATGCGCAGGGCGTCGACCGTGCTGCGGCCCGGCGTCAGGTCCTTGAGCAGCGGCGCGAACATCAGCAGGTAGAGCACCGGCTGCAGGATGCCGAACAGCGGCCAGACGGGGTTGCTGAAGGACTTCTTCAGCTCGTAGCCGGTGAACAGGGCGATGTGGCGGATCATGCGGCGGCTCCGGTGTCGCGCAGGGACCGGCCGGTCTTGGCCAGGAAGACGTCGTCGAGGGTGGAGCGGTCGAGGGCGATCGAGCGCAGGCCGATGCCCTGCTCCTCAAGGACGCGCAGCAGCGCGGGCAGGGTGTGCTCGCCGTCGTCGACGTAGACGCGCAGGGCGTCCTCGTCCAGGCGCACCTCGCGGGCCAGGGGCCTGAGCGCCTCGGCGGCCCGCTCGGGCTCGGCCAGCCGCAGCGTGACGACGTCGCCGGAGACCTCGCGCTTGAGTTCGCCGGGCGTGCCCTCGGCCACGATGCGCCCGTGGTCGACGATCACCAGCCGGTCGCAGAGCGCGTCGGCCTCGTCGAGGTAGTGGGTGCTGAGCAGCACGCTCGTGCCGGCCTCGCGGAGCTGCCTGATGCGGTCCCAGAGGTTGGCCCGGTTCTGCGGGTCGAGGCCGGTGGTGGGCTCGTCGAGGAAGAGCAGCGGCGGGGCGTGCACCAGCCCCAGCGCGATGGCCACCCGCCGTTTCTGGCCGCCGGAGAGCGTGCGGCCGGGCCGGTCGGCCATCTCGGCGAGGTCGAAGCGGTCGAGCACGTCGGCCGTGGCCTGCTTCGGGTCGGCCACGCCGTGGATCTTCGCGGCCATCATGATCTGGGCGCGGGCGCTCGTGGTGTCCTCCACGCCGCCCGCCTGGCTGACGTAGCCGAGCCGGCGGCGCACGGCCTCGGGCTCCTTGCGCAGGTCGTGGCCGGCGACGACGGCGGTGCCGGAGTCGGGCGTGATCAGCGTGGCCAGCATGCGGATCGTCGTGGTCTTGCCGGCGCCGTTGGGGCCGAGCACGCCGAAGATCTCGCCCTTCTCGACGTCGAGGTCGATGCCGCGCACGGCCTCGACGGTCTGCGAGCCCTTGCGGCTCCTGGTGGTGAACGTCTTGCGTAACTCACGTGCCTCAATGATCATTTTTCTCCTCAGGGCAGTTCGTCCTTCTCGACCCGGCCGATCGCGCCTTCGACCCAGTCGAGCTGGGCCTGGAGCATGGCTTGGGTCAGGCGGAGGTTCTCGTCGAGGTGGCGGGGCTCGCCGTAGCGCTGCTTGGTGCCGTACGCGTGGTCGATGGTTTCGATGTTCAGTCGCAGTTGCCGAATCCTGCCATGCAGGGCGTCGAGAATCTCCTGCTTTTTCATCCGGTGCATGAACGTCAGCGCGACCTGGAAGGGGTCGACGACGGGTCTCACCTCGGACCAGCTGTGCATGAGCAGCCGGTGGAACTCGTAGCGGCCGGCCTCGGTCAGCTCGTAGACGACCTTGCCGCCCTTGCCGGCCTCGACGACCGCGAGCAGCCCCTCGTCGGCCATCTTGCCCAGGCCGTGGTAGATCGAGCCGAAGGCGACGTTGGCCCAGGTGTCGGCGCCCATCATCTCCAGCCGGCGGCGGACGCCGTAGCCGTTCATGGGGCCGTCGAGCAGGGAACCGAGGATCAGGATGCGCGTGGACGCCGACATGTGCTCAAGTTTGTACTCAAATTTGTATGGCCGTCAAGGTCATAAACTCGGCCCCATGACTGAACGACCGACTGCGCTGGTCACCGGCGCTTCCCGTGGTGTGGGCGAGGCCGTGGCACGGGCGCTGGGCCCCACGCATCACGTCATCCTCGGCGGCAGGGACGAGTCCGCGCTCGCCAGGCTGGCGGCCGAGCTGCCGGACGCCCGGCCCTGGCCCGTCGAGCTGACCCGGCTCACCGAGGCCGACGTCGACGGCGTCGAGCGGCTCGACGTGCTCGTGCACAGCGCCGGGATCGCGCTGCTCGGCCGGATCGCCGACCAGCCCGCCGGCAACTGGCGCACGACCATGGAGCTCAACGTCGTCGCGGTCGCCGAGCTGACCCGGCTGCTGCTGCCCGCGCTGCGCCGCGCCCGGGGGCACGTCGTCTGCGTGAACTCCGGCGCGGGGCAGCGGGCCAACCCCGAGTGGGCCTCGTACGCGGCCAGCAAGTTCGCCCTGCGCGCCTTCGCCGACGCGCTGCGCCTGGAGGAGCCCGAGCTGCGGGTCACCACCGTCTACCCGGGCCGGGTGGCCACCGACATGCAGCGCGGCGTGCGCGCCCAGGAGGGCGGCGCGTACGAACCGGACAAGTACCTCACCCCGGAGACCGTCGCGCGGGCCGTGCTCGCCACGATCAACGCCGGACCCGACGCCCACCTCACCGAACTGACCATCAGACCGAGTGCGGGCCCGGCCAACTGACATCTGAATGGATCCATTCACTACAGTGGACCCATGCTTGAACCACTCGCGCACATAGGACGAGATCCCCGCTCCGGCGGATACGTGAGAGACGCCTGGTCGGCCGCCGACATGGAGCTACGCGGGTGGTTCGCGGGCGAGGCCGCGCGCCGCGGGCTCGACCTGCGGGAAGACCGCAACGGCAACCTATGGGCCTGGTGGGGCGACCCGTCGCGCAGGCCCGGCGTGGTCACCGGCAGCCACCTCGACTCCGTGCGCCACGGCGGCGCCTACGACGGCCCGCTCGGCGTGGTGTCCGCCTTCGCCGCCCTCGACCTGCTGCGCGAACGGCAGGTCACGCCGGGCCGGCCGATCGGCGTCGCCTGCTTCACCGACGAGGAGGGCGCCAGGTTCGGCGTGCCGTGCATGGGCTCCCGGCTGCTCACCGGCGCGCTCACGCCGGAACGCGCCCTCGCGCTCACCGACGACGACGGCGACACGCTGGCCGACGTCATGACGCGGGCCGGCCGCAAGCCGGCGGACGTCGGCCACGACGCCGAGACCCTGGCCACCGTCGGCACGTTCGTCGAGCTCCACGTCGAGCAGGGCCGCGGCCTGGTGCACGAGGGCCGCCCGGTGGGCGTGGCCAGCGCCATCTGGCCGCACGGCCGGTGGCGGTTCGACTTCCACGGCAGGGCCGACCACGCGGGCACCACCCGGCTGGCCGACCGCGACGACCCGATGCTGCCCTTCGCCCGCCTGGTGCTGGCCGCCCGCGAGGCGGCCGAGCGGCACGACGTGGTGGCCACGGTCGGCAAGACCCGCGTCTCGCCCGGCAACGCCAACGCCGTCCCCGGCCTGGTCACGGCCTGGCTGGACGCCCGAGGCCCGGCCGAGCCCGCGGTCCGCGCCCTGGTCGAGGAGCTGTCCGCGGGGGCCGGCGCGGACGTGCGCGAGGAGTCGTGGACCCCCGAGGTCGCCTTCGGCGCGGCGCTGAGGGACCGGCTGGCCCGCGTGGCGGGCGGCGACACGCCCGCGCCGATCCTGCCGACCGGAGCGGGCCACGACGCCGGAATCCTCGCCACGGCGGGCGTCCCGAGCGCGATGTTGTTCGTACGCAACCCCACCGGCGTGTCCCATTCCCCCGAGGAGCACGCCGACCAGGCAGACTGCCATGCGGGAGTGGTGGCACTCGCGGACGTGCTGGAGGATCTGTGTCGCTGACCTACTGGTGCGAGCAGGCCTGGTTGCCCGACGGGGTCGCCCACGGCGTCCTCATCGAGGTCGAGGGCGCCCGGATCGCCAGGATCGGGCGGGGTGAGCCCGGCTCGGCCGAGCGGCTGCCCGGCCTGACCATCCCCGGCCTGGCCAACGCCCATTCCCACGCCTTCCACCGGGCCCTGCGCGGCGCCACCCAGCGCGGCAAGGGCGACTTCTGGACCTGGCGCGACCAGATGTACGAGGTCGCGGGCAAGCTCGACCCCGACACCTACTTCCAGCTCGCCAGGGCCGTCTACGCCGAGATGGCGCTGGCCGGGGTGACCTGCGTGGGCGAGTTCCACTACCTGCACCACGGCCCCGGCGGCCGCCCGTACGAGGACAGGAACGTGATGAGCCACGCGCTCGTCCAGGCCGCGCGCGAGGCCGGGCTGCGCATCACGCTGCTCGACACCTGCTACCTGTCCGGCGGCATCGGCGTGCCGCTGTCGGGCACCCAGCTGCGCTTCAGCGACGGCAGCGCCGACGGCTGGGCGGCCAGGGCCGACGAGCTGGCCGCCGCCTACGAGGGGCAGCACGACGTGGAGATCGGGGCCGCCGTCCACTCCGTGCGCGCGGTGCCGCCCGAGCAGATGCCGGTGGTGGCCGAGTTCTCCCACCGGCACGGCGCCCCGCTGCACGCGCACGTCTCCGAGCAGCGCGCCGAGAACGCCGCCTGCGCCGAGACGTACGCCGCCACGCCGGTCCAGATCCTGCACGAGCGCGGCGTGCTGGGCCCGCGCTCGACCGCGGTGCACGCCACCCATCTGACCGACTCCGACGTGGAGCTGCTCAGCCAGTCGGGCACGTACATCTGCATGTGCCCCACCACCGAGCGCGACCTGGCCGACGGCGTCGGCCCGGCCAGGGCGGCGGCCGACCGCGGCACCCCGATCACGCTCGGCTCCGACGGCCACGCCGTGATCGACCTGTTCGAGGAGGCCCGCGCGGTCGAGCTCGACGAGCGGCTGACCAGCGAGCGGCGCGGCCACTGGAGCGCCGCCGACCTGCTCACCGCCGCCACGGGCGCCGGGCACACCTCGCTCGGCTTCGCCGACGCCGGCCGGCTCATCCCCGGAGCGTGGGCCGACCTGGTGTCGGTCCGGCTCGACTCGGTGCGCACGGCGGGCATCGGCGGCCTGGAGGCCGTGGTGTTCGCGGCCACGACCTCCGACGTGCACTCGGTGGTCTCCGGCGGCCGCAGGGTGGTCGCGCAGGGCCGCCACGAGCTCGGCGACGTCGGGCACATGCTCTCCGAGGCGATAGGAAAGGTGCGATGACCACCACGCTGATCGACGGGATCGGGCTGCTCTACACCGGCGACCCCGAGCGCGAGGAGATCACCGACGCGGCGCTGGTCGTCGAGGACGGCCTGGTGGCCTGGGTCGGCCCCGCCGCCCAGGCGCCCGACGCCGACGAGCGCCTGCACGCCGGCGGCCGGGCCGTGCTGCCCGGGTTCGTGGACAGCCATGCCCACCTGGTGTTCGCCGGCGACCGTACGGCCGAGTTCCAGGCCCGCATGTCGGGGCAGCCGTACACCGGCGGCGGCATCAGGACGACCGTCGCCGCCACCCGCGCGGCGAGCGACGCCGACCTGGCCACGCACGCCCGCGCCCTGGTGGAGGAGATGCTCGCCCAGGGCACCACCACCGTGGAGATCAAGAGCGGTTACGGCCTGTCCGCCGAGCACGAGCGCCGCTCGCTGGAGATCGCCACCACCCTCACCGACGAGACGACCTACCTGGGCGCGCACGTCGTCCCCGAGGGCGCCGACGCCGACGACTACGTCCGGCTGGTGACGGGCGAGATGCTCGACGCCTGCGCCCCCTACGCCAAATGGGTGGACGTCTTCTGCGAGCGCGGCGCGTTCGACGGCGACCAGACCAGGGAGATCCTGAACGCCGGGATCAAGGCCGGGCTCCAGCCCCGGGTGCACGCCAACCAGCTCACCGAGGGGCCCGGCGTGCGCATCGCCTGCGAGCTGGGCGCGGCCTCGGCCGACCACTGCACCCACCTGTCGGCCGCCGACGTCGACGCCCTGGCGTCGAGCGGGACGGTGGCGACGCTGCTGCCGGGGGCCGAGTTCTCCACCCGCTCGCCCTATCCCGACGCGCGGCGGCTCATCGACGCGGGCGTCACGGTCGCGCTGGCCACCGACTGCAACCCGGGCTCGTCGTTCACCTCGTCGATGCCGTTCTGCGTGGCGCTGGCGGTGCGCGAGATGGGGATGACGCCGCTGGAGGCGGTGCGCGCGGCCACGTACGGCGGAGCCCGCGCGCTGCGCCGCACGGACGTGGGGTGGCTGCGTCAGGGAGCCCGCGCGGACCTGGTCGTGCTCGACGCCCCCTCCTATGTCCACCTGGCGTACCGACCCGGTGTTCCCCTTGTCCACCAGGTGTTTCAGGCCGGTCTCCTCCTTTAGGAGGACGTCCAAGACCCTCCCTCTGGCGTAGCTGTTTAGGGAATCTTTGCTTCCGGCCGGACGTTGGCCGGATATAGGACGCAGCTGCGGAACGAGGTGCCAGGGGATGGCAAGGCCTACGGGGAGTCGCACGCAGGAGCAGCACGTCGCTGACCGCGACCTGCTGGGGACGTATCTGGCCGAGATCGGCCGGGTCCCGCTGCTCACGGCGGAGGAAGAGGTGGAGCTCGCCAAACGGATCGAGGCGGGCCTGTTCGCCGAGCAGCTTCTTGACAGCGGAGGCTCCGAGCCGCGGATCGGGGACGCGGCGGACGAGGAGCTGGAGCGCCTGGCCGTCTCCGGCCAGCGCGCGAAGGACGAGTTCATCCAGGCCAACCTGCGCCTGGTGGTGGCGGTGGCCCGGAAGTACTCGGGCCGGGGGATGCCGCTCATCGACCTGGTCCAGGAGGGGAACCTGGGCCTGGTTCGAGCGGTCGAGAAGTTCGACTACCGCCGGGGGTACAAGTTCTCCACCTACGCGACCTGGTGGATCAGGCAGTCGGTCGGACGGGCCATCCACGAGCAGGCCCGTCCGGTCCGGCTGCCGACGCACGCCGGCGAGCAGATGACCCGGCTGATGCGGGTGCGCCGCGACATGCTGGCCGAGTTCGACGCCGAGCCGACCGACGGCGACCTCGCCGAGATCCTCGACCTGCCGATCGAGCGGGTGCGCGAGCTGCGCCGCTGGGCGTCCGACCCGGTGTCGTTGCAGCTCGGCGTGGGTGACGAGGACGAGACCGAGCTCGGTGACATGATCGCCGACGAGACGTGGGCCGATCCCGAGCAGCAGGCCATCGACATCCTTGAGCGCGAGCGGCTCGACCAGTGGCTCACCGGCCTGGAGGGCGACACCAGCGAGATGCTGCGCTGGCGCTACGGGCTGCTCGACGGGCGCGAGCACACGCTGACCGAGGTGGGGGAGCGCTACGGCATCGGCCGCGACCGGGCCCGCCGCATCGAGCGCGACGCCCTGGCCCGGCTGCGCCGCATGGCCAACGCCGCCGCCTGACCTTTCTCCACGTTCCGCCCCGCCGCCCGGCTTCCGGGCGGCGGCGGCGTTTCCGGCCCCGCCGCCCGGCCTCCGGGCGGCGCCGCCGTTTCCAGGGCCGTGTCGCAGCGCCCTGTGGGCCTGCTACGGCTTGAGGACGCGGCGCAGGAACTCCTCCACGGCGGCCTCCGCCGTCGCCGTGTCGCCGCCCCTGGCGACCAGCAGGGCGCTCTCGTTGACGGCCGCCAGCAGCATGTGGGCGTGCAGGTCGACGAAGTCGTCGGGGACCGCGCCGGTCGCCTGCAGGGCCGCCTTCAGCATGCCGAAGGAGTACCGCTCCTCCATGGCCCGCCAGCTCTCCCAGCCCAGCACCGCGGGCGCGTCGATGAGCACGATGCGCCGGATCACCGGATCGCCCGCCAGCCTGACCCAGGCCAGCGCGCCCGCCAGGAGCGCCGCCGCCGGGTCGGCGATGCCGCGCACCGCCTTGGCGATCTTGACGCCGATGGCCGACTCCGTGGCCTCCAGCACCGCCTCGAACAGCGCGTCCTTGCCCGCGTAGTGGTGGTAGAGGGCCCCGCGGCTCAGCCCCGACTCCTGGAGCACGGCCTCGATCGACGTGTCGTCGTAGCCCCGTTCGGCGAACAGCCGCGTGGCGATGGCCAGGACCTTGTCGCGGGTGGCCGCGCCGCGCTCCGCCTTGAGGTTCATGCCCTCACTCTAGACAAACCGACCAACGGTCGGTAATTTCCTAGACCGACAGTCGGTCTGTAATTGAGGGGGAGCCGGCATGGACGGCATCAACTACGTGGACGTGGGCCAGGGCCCGGTGACCCTGTTCGTGCACGGTGTGGGCACCAGCTCGTACCTGTGGCGCAACGTCATCGCCGAGCTGCGCGACGAGCGCCGCTGCGTGGCCCTGGACCTGCCCGCGCACGGCGGCAGCGAGCCGCGTGCGGACCTGTCCATCCCCGCGCTGGCCGAGGCCGTGGAGGAGCTGTGCGCCGGGCTCGGCCTGGACGAGGTGGACCTCGTGGCCAACGACACCGGCGGCGCCGTCGCCCAGGTCTTCGCGGTCCGCCACCCCCGGCGCCTGCGCTCGCTCACCCTCACCAACTGCGACGTGCACACCAACACCCCGCCGGAGGCGTTCAAGGACACCGTGGAGCTGGCCGCCAGGGGTGAGCTGGCCGGGCTGGTGGCCGCCGTGCTGGACCACCCCGAGCTGCTGGCCCGAACCGCCCTGGGCGTCGGCTACGAGCACATCGACGACCCCGCCGCGCTGGTGGACGCCTACCTGCGCCCGATCCTGGCCAGGCCGGAGGGCGGCCGCGCCTTCGAACGCCTGCTGGCCTCGATCGACGCCGCGGACATGGTCGCCATCGAGCCGCAGCTCACCGTGCTCACCGTGCCGACGCTGGTCGTGTGGGGCACCGGCGACGTGTTCTTCGACGTGAGCTGGGCCCGCTGGCTGCGCGACACGATCCCCGGCGTGCGGGAGGTCGTGGAGATCGACGGCGGCCGGCTGTTCTTCCCCGACGAGCGGGCCGCCGAGCTGGTCCCCCACCTGCGCCGCTTCTGGGGCCGGGCCTAAGCTCTCGATCATGCATGTCGAGACGTTGCGCCGCTATCCGGTGAAGTCGATGCTGGGCGAGGAGGTCGCCGAGAGCGAGGTGACCGAGCGCGGCCTGGCCGGCGACCGGGCCCGGGCGGTGCTCGACGTCGCCACGGGGAAGATCGCCAGCGCCAAGAACCCGCGGCTCTGGCGCGACCTGCTGACCGTCGAAGGCGCCCGCGCACCGGGCGACGAGGAGCTGTCGAAGCTGCTCGGCCGCGAGGTGCGGCTGATCGACGTGCCGCCGGAGGGGGCCGAGCTGGAGCGGTCGGTGCCCGAGCGGGTGCTGGCCGAGGGCATCGAGGCGGAGGTGCCGTACACGGCAGGCACGCTCGGCGGGGCCTCGCCGGCGGGCACCTTCTTCGACTTCGCGCCCCTGCACCTGATCTCCACCTCGACGATCGGCCGCATCGGCGAGCTCAGCCCGCGGGGGCACGTCGAAGCCCTCCGCTACCGGCCCAACCTGATCATCAGGACGGACGCGGCGGGCTTCGTGGAGAACGACTGGGTGGGGCGCGAGCTGCACGTCGGGGACGAGGTCGTGCTCCAGGTCATCGTGGCCAGCCCGCGCTGCGCGGTGCCGACGCTCGCCCACGGCGCGCTCGGCCGCGACACCGAGGCGCTGCGCGTGGTGGCCCGGCACAACCGGGTCCAGGTGCTGGAGGCCGGGCTCCAGGCGTGCGCGGGCGTCTACGCGCGGGTGCTGCGGCCCGGCCGGATCGCCCGGGGCGACCGGGTCAGGCCAGCGGGCTGAGGTACTTCTCCAGGTCGTCGAGGATCTTGCCGGCGGCGGTGACGCCGATGCCGGTCATCCAGATCTCGTCGTCCACGTCGTGGGCGTGGCCGGCCTTCACCGCGGCCAGGTTCTTCCACAGCGGGCCGCCGGTCACCGTGGCCTGCGACTTGGCGGCGGCCTCGCCGTAGGCGCTGTAGAAGACGGCGTCGCCGTCGGCCTTGGCGATGTTCTCCTGGCTCAGCTTGCCGAAGCGCTTGTCGTCCTGGTCGGCCAGGCGCTGGGCCTCGGGCCGCTGGACGCCCGCGTCGCCGACCACGATGCCGCTGAACGACTCGGGGCCGTACATGCGGATCTCGGTGGGCATGAAGCGCACGATGCTCACCGACAGCTTGCCGAACTTCCCGCCCAGCGCCTCGGCCCGCTGCTCGTAGGCCGACAACAGCCCGGACGCCTGCTCCTTCTTGCCCAGGGCCTCGGCGTCCAGCAGGAAGTTCTCCTTCCAGGTGACGCCCACCTTCTCGGTGAACACGGTCGGCGCGATCTTGCTGAGCTTGTCGTAGAAGGCGGCCTGGCGGAACTTCGAGCCCAGGATGAGGTCCGGCTTGAGCGCCATGATCGCCTCGATGTTGGGCTGCTGGAGGGTGCCGACCGGCTTGGTGGCCGACAACGCCGAGCCGAGGTACTCCGGCCAGGTCTGGTTCTCGCCCGCCTGGGCCGCGCCTATGGGGGCCATCCCGAGGGAGACCATCGTGTCCAGCTTGTCGGTGTCGAGCACGACGACCCGCTTGGGGGTCATCGGCACCTTGGTCTCGCCCATGGCGTGCTTGACGGTCCGGGTGGGGCCGGCGTCCTCCGTGCCGGTCGAGGTGCCGCAGGCGGCCAGGGCGAGGACGGGGAGCAGGGCCAGAAGCCGGAGACGCATGAGGGATTCCTTGATCTATTAGGTTAGGCAATCCTAAGTATCTCATGACCGGATCGGCGCGTGTGAAGGGGCCGAAACCTACCCGAAACACCGTGCCGGTGAGATTCACCGCCGCGAAACACTCCAGGTCGAGCCACGAAACCCCGGCCGAACACGCTGTGGCAACACGTCACATGTAAGGAGGGTCGCGTCGTGAAGATCGATAGCGGCACCACAGCCTGGATGCTCGCGGCCACCGCGCTGGTGTTGCTGATGACTCCGGGTCTCGCGTTCTTCTACGGGGGCATGACCAGGGCCAAGAGCGTCCTGAACATGATGATGATGTCCTTCGGCGCCATCATCACGGTCACCGTGGCCTGGGTGCTGTTCGGGCACTCGCTCGCCTTCACCGACAACGGCAGCTCGCTGCTGAACAACGTCGTCGGCGGTTTCGACGCCCTGGGCCTGCAGAGCCTGGTGGAGACGGCCACCAAGGACGACGGCACCGGCATGCCGAGCCTGGTCTTCTCGGCCTTCCAGCTGACGTTCGCCATCATCACCGTCGCCCTGATCAGCGGCGCGATCGCGGACCGGGCGAAGTTCGGCGCGTGGATCCTGTTCAGCGTCATCTGGGCCACCGTGGTCTACTTCCCGGTCGCCCACTGGGTGTGGGGCACCGGCTGGCTCAACACCATGGGCATCGAGGACTTCGCCGGCGGAACCGTCGTGCACATCAACGCCGGCGCCGCGGCGCTGGCCCTGGCCCTCGTGATCGGCAAGCGCCAGGGCTGGCGCAAGGAGCCGATGCGGCCGCACAACCTGACGCTGGTCCTGCTCGGCGCGGGCCTGCTGTGGTTCGGCTGGTTCGGCTTCAACGCCGGCTCGGAGCTGGCCGTGGACGGCACCGCCGGGCTGGCGTTCATGAACACCCAGATCGCCACGGCGGTCGCCGCGGGGGCCTGGCTCGTCGTGGAGAAGCTGCGCGACGGCCACGCCACCAGCCTCGGCGTCGCCTCCGGCGCGGTCGCCGGCCTGGTCGCCATCACGCCGGCCTGCGGCTTCGTGGACCCGTGGGCCGCGATGGTCATCGGCCTGGCCGCCGGGGCCGTCTGCGCCTACGCCGTGGGCCTGAAGTACCGGCTGGGCTTCGACGACTCGCTCGACGTGGTCGGCGTGCACCTGGTCGGCGGCGTCATCGGCGCCGTCTCGCTCGGCTTCCTGGCCGCCTATCCCTTCCTCGACCAGCAGAGCAAGGGCCTGTTCTACGGCGGCGGCCTCGGCCAGCTCGGGCTGCAGGTGCTCGGCCCGGTCGCGATCGGCGGCTACTCGTTCGCCGCCACCTGGATCGTCGGCAAGCTCATCGACAGGACGATGGGCTTCCGCATCTCCGCCGAGGACGAGCTCACCGGCATCGACGTCACCACGCACGCCGAGACCGGGTACGACCTCGGCACGGTCTACGCCTCCGGCGTGACCACCCCGAACGGTCCGCTCACCCCGGCACCGGCTCCCAAGAAGGTGGAGGCATGAGGCTCATCACCGCGATCATCAAGCCGTTCAAGCTCGACGACGTCAAGGCGGCGCTGGAGCAGTTCGGCATCAAGGGCATGACGGTCAGCGAGGCCAGCGGCTACGGCCGCCAGCGCGGCCACACCGAGGTCTACCGCGGCGCCGAGTACCAGGTGGACCTGGTGCCGAAGGTGCGCCTGGAGGTGCTGACCGAGGAGGACGACGCCGAGGACGTCATCGACGTCATCGTCAAGGCGGCGCACACCGGCAAGATCGGCGACGGCAAGGTCTGGTCCGTGCCCGTCGACACGGCCGTGCGCGTACGCACCGGAGAGCGAGGGCCGGAGGCCCTGTGAGAGGAGAGGCGCGCTCGTACGCCGCGGCCCGCAAGGAGCGGACCGCGGACACCGACCGCTGGCTCAAGGACCTCTTCAGGACGGCGAGCGACGGCGACCAGGTCTCCCTGGTCGCCGTCGGCAGCCTCGGCCGCGGCGAGCCGGCCCCCGGCAGCGACCTGGACCTGGTCCTGCTGCACGACGGGCGGGCCGACGTGGCGCGGATCGCCGAGCGCATCTGGTACCCGATCTGGGACTCCGGCGTCGGCCTCGACCACTCCGTGCGGACCGTGGCGGAGGCCGTGGCCGTGGCCGGGCAGGACCTCAAGGCCGTCCTCGGCCTCATCCAGGCCAGGCACGTCGCCGGCGACCCCGAGCTGACCAGGAGGGCCAGGGAGGCGGTGCTGGCCGAGTGGCGGGCCGACTCGCGGCGCAGGCTGGGCGAGCTGCGCGCGTCGGCCGACCACCGGGCCCAGGTCAGCGGCGAGCTGGCCTTCCTGCTCGAACCCGACCTCAAGGACGGCCGCGGCGGGCTGCGCGACGTCCAGGCGATGCAGGCCGTGGCGGCGGCGTGGGTCGCCTCGGCTCCGGGACCGCGGGCGCGCGAGGCCCACGAGTTCATCCTCGACGTGCGGCACGCGCTGCACGTCGTCACCGCGCGCGGCGCCGACCGGCTGGTGCTCCAGGAGCAGGACGCGGTGGCCGGGCTGCTCGGCCTGCTGGACGCCGAGGCCCTCATGCGCCGGCTCGCCGAGGCGGGCCGGACCGTCTCCCACGCCTTCGACGCCACCTGGCGCACGGTTGACAGGCTGCTGTCAGGACCGGTCCCGCGAGGGCGCCGCCCGCTGGCCGACGGCGTGGTCGAGCACGGCGGCGAGGTGGTGCTGGCCAGGGGCGCCGACCCGCGCAAGGACCCCGTCCTGGTGCTGCGGGCCGCCGCCGCGGCGGCCGGCTCGGGGCTGCCGCTGGCGCCCGCCACGGTGTCCGTCCTGGCTGCTCAGTCGGCTCCGATGCCGGTGCCGTGGCCGGAGGAGGCGCGCGACGCGCTGGTGTCGATCCTCGGCGCCGGACGGGCCGCCGTGCCGGTGTGGGAGGAGCTTGACCAGGCGGGCGTGCTTGTCAAGCTGCTTCCTGACTGGGAGCGCGTACGGCACCGTCCGCAGCGCAACCCCATCCACCGCTTCACCGTCGACCGGCACCTGATCGAGGCCGCCGCGAACGCGGCCGGCCACGCCCGCGAGGTCTCCCGTCCCGACCTGCTGCTGATCGGCGCGCTCCTGCACGACGTCGGCAAGGGCTGGCCGGGTGACCACTCGGCGACGGGCGAGGTCGTGGTCCGCGACATCGCCCGGCGCATGGGGCTGCCCGCCCGCGACGTCGAGACGCTGGCCACCGTCGTACGCCACCACCTGCTGCTGCCCGAGACCGCCACCCGCAGGGACCTCGACGACCCGGTCACGATCGAGAAGGTCGCCGCCACGGTCGGCTCCCGCGAAGTGCTCGACCTGCTGGCCGCGCTGGCCGTCGCCGACGGCAACGCGACCGGGCCGGCCGCGTGGAACGCCTGGAAGGCCGGGCTGGTCGCCGACCTCGTGCGCCGCGTCAGGTCCGTGTTGTCGGGCTCGCCGCCGCCCAGGGCGCCCTCGATCCCGCCCGAGCAGGCGGCGCTGGCCCGGCACGGCGGCGGCGCGGTGCGCGTCAACGGCGGGGCGGTCACCGTCGTCGCGCCCGACCGGGCCGGGCTGTTGTGGAGCGCCGCCGGGGTGCTGGCCGCCCACCGGATGGTCGTGCGCTCGGCGTCGGCCGCCTCGGCGGGCGGCACGGCGGTGATCGAGTTCGCCGTCGTGCCCGAGTACGGCTCGCCGCCCGACCCCGCCACCCTGGAGGCCGACCTCCGTCTCGTCCTTGCCGGCCGTCTTGACATCGAGCAGCGGCTGGCCCGCCGGACCAGGTCCGTGCGGCCGCCGCGGGTACCTGTGGCTCCACCTCGGGTGACACTGGTCGACGACGCCTCCGCGACGGCCACCGTGGTGGAAGTCAGGGCCCATGACAGGCCGGGGCTCCTGTGGCGCATCGGACGGGCGTTCGGGGAGTGCGGTCTTGACGTGAGAGCCGCCCGCGTGGAGACTCTCGGCGCGGAGGCGGTGGACGTCTTCTATGTCGTGGACCGCGCCGGTCGCCCCCTCAGCGACAGCGCGCAGCGAGCTCAAGTCCACGATCAGGTGCTGGCCGCACTGCGATAACCAACAGTGAACAACTGTCGGTCACATATGTAACGATTGTGTCCGAAATGCCTGTTAAGTCGGATGCTGCGGATACCTTGTGGACGGCTTGAACACCCGTCGTTTGAACGGGACGATTGAGGGGTAGCGAAAGCAGTGATCACGGGGAACTCCGACAGCGGCCATGCCGCGAGGCGGGACCGCGGGAAGCGGTCGCTGCCTCGCCTCGGCCTGCGGAACTGGCGCGTGAGATGGCGTCTGACGGCGCTCATCCTCGTGCCCACCATCGCCGGCGTCGTGCTCGGGGGAGCACGTGTGGTCGGCTCGGTCCAGAGCATCGGCGACTACGACCGCACGGCCACCGCAGCCGAGCAGGCCGGCCGGATCCGCGACCTGGTGCAGGCACTCGGCCTGGAGCGTGACACGGGGGGCTGGATCGGCGCCTATCCCAAGTTGCGCAAGTCGAAGGCCGGCGAACTCGCCGAGTACAAGGCCGCGGTCGACAAGCTGGTCACCAGCGTGCGCGCGGACCTCGACACCATGGACGAGTCCTACGGCGAACGCGTCGTCAAGGCCGCCGGCCAGGCCAAGTACGACCTCAACCGGCTGAGCAAGATCCGCGCCGAGGGCCAGGCCGACACCATCCGGTACGACTTCCTGACCGACACCCTGCTCAAGCTGCACGACGAGCTCTCGCTGCTGTCGGACGACTCCCAGATCATCGGCCACTTCCGCGCCCTGAGCGCGCTCGCGCAGGCCAAGGAGGAGATGTCCCGCCAGCGCGTGCAGCTGCTGAAGAACTCCTACAACGTCGAGCGCGTCGACGCCAAGGAGGTCGAGCGGTTCATCGCCTCCAACGCCCGCGAGCAGAGCGACATCGCCACCGTGGGCGCCGAGGCCGGCGTCGAGATCGGCCTGCAGCTGTCCAAGCTGCTGACCGGCAAGAACGAGTACGTCAACGTCCAGCTCACCAAGGCCCGCGCGGTCACCCTGGCCAGCGGCCGGGCCCCGGGCGTGCGGATCGCCGACAACCTGATCTCCTCCCGGTCCAACGCCCGCGAGCAGTGGTTCAACGACAACAAGGTCGCGATCGGCGTCCTGCACGAGATCGAGAAGGACCTCGCCGACAAGGTGAACCTGCGTAGCCAGGAGCTGCGCGAGGCCGAGATCCGCAACGCCATCATCGCCGGTGTGCTGATCCTGGCGCTGCTGCTGATCGTGCTGCTGCTGACCGTGGCCATCGCCCGTTCGATGGTCGGCCCGCTGCGCCGGCTGCGCACGGAGGCCCTGGAGATCGCCGGTTTCCGGCTCCCGGACGTGGTCCGCCAGCTGCGCGTCTCGGGCGAGGCCAGCACCGAGGTCCGCCCGATCGAGGTCGAGGGCCAGGACGAGATCGGCGAGGTCGCGCGGGCCTTCGACCAGGTCCACCGCCAGGCCGTGCGCCTGGCCGGTGAGGAGGCCGAGCTCCGCAGCAACATCAGCTCGATGTTCGTCAACCTCTCGCGCCGCACCCAGACGCTGGTCGAGCGGCAGATCTCGCTGATCGACGGCCTGGAGAAGGGCGAGCAGGACGGCGGCCGCCTGGCCGACCTGTTCAAGCTCGACCACCTGGCCACCCGCATGCGCCGCAACTCCGAGAACCTGCTGGTCCTCGCCGGCCACGAGGCCACCCGCCGGCGCAGCCAGCCGGCCAAGCTGGTCGACGTCGTGCGCGCCGCGCTGTCGGAGGTCGAGGGCTACGAGCGGGTCCAGGTCAAGGTCCACCGGGCCACGTCCGTGCAGGGCAGCGCCGCCAACGACCTCGTCCACCTGGTGGCCGAGCTGGTCGAGAACGCGATCCAGTTCTCCCCGAGCAACTCCCAGGTCCTGGTCTCCAGCAGCCTCATCGAGGGCGGCGGCGCGCTGCTGTCGGTGAGCGACTCCGGCATCAGCATGACCGAGGAGGAGCTGGCCGAGGCCAACCGCCGCCTGGCCGAGCCGCCCGTCGTGGACGTGTCGGTCTCCCGCCGCATGGGCCTGTTCGTGGTCGGCCGGCTGGCGCTGCGCCACGGCATCCGGGTGCAGCTGCGCAAGGGCGAGGGCACCGGCCTGATCGCCATGGTGCTGCTGCCGCCCACGCTGATCGCCGACAACATGCAGCAGCCGCTGCCGCAGCGCCCCGCGTTCGGCGGCGGGACCGTGCCGCCGCCTGCGCCGAACGGCTCGTTCCGGTCGTTCGGCAGCTTCGACTCGGTCGAGGCGAACGGGGCGAACGGGGCCAGGCCGGCTCCGGGCGACCCGGCCAGGTTCGGCACCGGGCCGTCGGCGGCCCCGGCGCCCTCGGGGACCTTCGACAGCGCTCCCTCCGGGCCGCCGTCCTTCGACAACCCGCCGCCGCCCGCGCCCAGGCACGGGCTCGGGGCGTTCAACTCCGACCCGGGCCGTCCGGTCAACGGCTTCACGGCCGACACCGACGGCGGTTCCTACCGGCGGCAGCCGTCCTCGTTCGACTCCGGGGCCTACCCGTCGTTGTCGTCGGGCACCGGCTCGTTCCCGCCGTATCCGGCGAGCGGCGGGACGTTCCCGACGCCGCCGCCGTACGCGACGAGCTACGGGACGAACGACGTACGCCGTCCCGATCCGGCGCCCTCGGTGGAGGTCTCGCCGATGGAGCCGGAGCAGGAGGAGTTTCTGCCGATCTTCGCGTCGGTGGAGTCCGCGTGGTTCCGCAGGCCGCCGGGGGAGTCGGCGCCCGAGGCGTCCTCGTCCGGCGAGAACGGCGGTGAGGCGAGGCCCGCGCAAGCCGTACCCTCTGGGGAGGAAGCGTGGCAGACGGCCGCGGACGCCGGTTGGCGTGCGGCGGCCAAAGCCAGCGAGCCCAGCCTCGGCGGCGTGACCGCCGCGGGGCTCCCCAAGCGCACCCCCAAGGCCAATCTGGTCCCCGGCACGGCCAGCCAGCCCGCTCAGCAGCAGGCTCAGCAGTCGCCGCCGCCGGCGCCACCGGTCTCAGCCGACCGGATGCGCAGCCGCATGGCCAGCTACCAGAAGGGTGTGCGACGGGGCCGCCAGGAAGTACGTGGACAGGAGGAACAGAGTGAGTAAGCGTCCCGCTGGGGAGGATGCGTGACAACGCTGAGCCATGAAGCGCACCGCTTCGACTGGCTGATCACCGACTTCGTGCGCAACACTCCGGGGGTCGCGCACGCCGTGGTCGTCTCGGCGGACGGCCTGTGCCTGGCCGCCTCCGAGGGTTTCCCGCCGGACCGGGCCGACCAGCTCGCGGCGGTCTCCGCCGGTCTGCTGAGCCTGACGGTGGGCGCGTCCAGGGTGTTCGAGGGCGGCGCGGTGTCGCAGACCGTCGTCGAGATGCAGCGCGGGCTGCTGCTGGTCATGGCGATCAGCGACGGCTCGGTGCTGACGGTGCTGGCGGGTCCTGATTGTGACATGGGGCTGGTGGCGTACCAGATGACGCTGCTGGTAGACAGAGCGGGACAGGCGCTCACGCCGGCCCTGCGCGCCGAACTCCAGGCCGCCAGGACCCGGTGATGTGATGGAACTGATGGGAGAGGGCCGTGTACGGCAGTGACGGGACCGGGGACGACGAGCCCCTGTTCCGTCCTTACGCGGTGACCGGCGGCCGTTCCGAGCCGCGGTATCACCTCGCGATGGAGACGCTGATCTCGTCGATGTCGATCCCGGACGACGAGATGGCCATGCTCACCCCCGAGCAGGAGGCCATCATGCAGCTCTGCAGGACGTTCCGGTCGGTCGCCGAGATCTCGGCCCTGCTCCGCGTCCCGCTGGGCGTGGCGAGGGTGCTAGTGGCGGACATGTCAGACGAAGGTCTCGTCCGCCTGCACCAGCCACGCCTCAGCCAGGGACAGCCAGACCTCAACATGCTCGAAAGGGTGCTCAGTGGACTTCGCAGGCTCTAGCCCCGGGCTCACTTCGACGAAGATCGTCGTCGCTGGTGGGTTCGGCGTCGGCAAGACGACGTTCGTGGGGGCGGTGTCCGAGATCCTCCCGCTCACCACGGAAGCGGTGATGACCGACGCGTCCGCGGGCATCGACGACCTCGGGTTGACGCCGAACAAGCAGACCACGACCGTCGCCATGGACTTCGGCCGGCTCTCGCTCGACCGCGACCTGATCCTGTACCTGTTCGGCACGCCCGGACAGCACCGGTTCTGGTTCATGTGGGACGACCTGGTCCGCGGCGCCATCGGCGCGGTCGTGCTGCTCGACACCCGCCGCCTGGCCGACAGCTTCCCCGCCATCGACTACTTCGAAGAGGCCAAGCTGCCGTTCGTGGTGGGCATCAACGGCTGGGACGGGCAGTTCCCGCACACCGACGACGAGGTGCGCGAGGCGCTGGCGCTGGGCTCGCACGTGCCGATCGTGCGCACCGACGCGCGCAACCGCGAGTCGGTCAAGACGACGCTGATCTCGCTGGTCGAGCACGTCGTACGGCTGCGCGCGGCCCCCGTCCGCTAGCCGCCGACCGCCCACGGGACGCTCTCCAGCGAGTTGAGCACGGGCACCAGCGCCCGCTCCTCGTAGTCGAAGTGGCTCTCCAACTCGGCGGCGACGCGTTCGATCGCCGCCGGGTCGCTCGCCGCGCGCAGCTCCTCGACCAGCGCCGCGATCACCTCGTGCTCGCGGCGCAGCCGGTCGAGCGCCTCCTTCAGCTCCGGACGCGTGCCCTCCAGGTGGGGGAACGCCACCCGGTCCTCGCCGGAGTGGTGGAAGCTCAGCGCGTCGCAGAAGGTCAGGCAGTGTGCCCGCAGGTCGTCGGTGACGGCCCCGCCCGCGCGCAGCTTCGCCAGCTCGCCCCTGAACCAGTCGTGCACCTTGACCAGCTCGTCCCCGAAGGCCCGCACCCGCTCGTCCATGTCACTATCCTTTGCTCAGACGACGACAAATTAGCTTTGCGAACAAAGCTAATTTAGACAGCAAGGTATTGGCGATGTCAACCGACGGCTTGAGCGTGGACGAAGGCATCAGGACGCTGCTGCTCCTGATGCCGCGCATGGTGGGCCGGGCCAAGCGGCTCAAGGTGCCCGAGGCGCTGCGGTCGTTGGCGCTGGCCCCCCGGCACCTGTCGTTGCTGGCCTATCTGCTGTTCGACGGCCCGACCACGGTCAACGAGCTGGCCGGGCGCCTGGAGGTGGCGCCGGCCACCGTGAGCCTGATGGTGGGCGAGCTGAGCAGGAAGGGCGTGCTGGAGCGCCGCGAGGACGACGCCGACCGGCGCCGCACGATCGTCAGCATCGCCCCGGCCCACCAGGAGGCGATCACCGAATGGCTCGGCTACGGCGCCACGGCCTGGCGGGCCGCCCTCGACCCGCTGACGCCGCAGGAGCGGCAGACGTTCGTGCGCACCCTGCTGGCCTACGAGCAGGCGTTGTCAGCCCGCTGACCGGCTGTCGACCAGCACCTCGACGCCGTCGAGCACGCGCTGGAGGCCGAACTCGAAGGCGTGCTCGGGGCTGTAGGCGGCCTGCAGCGCCTCCCCGGCCGCCTGGCCGACGCGCGAGGCCGTGGGGAACATGGCGGGATCGGAGATCCGGCTGAGGAAGGGCGCGTGCGCGGCCCACCACTGCAGGTCCGTCATGCCGGTCTGGCTCTCGGCCTGCGCGGCCTCCACCGCACCTCTCGCGGTGCCGTGCACGAAGCCGGTGACCAGCGTGATCACCGAATCCATCTCCAGGTCGGTCAGGCCGATGCCGTCGACGGCGCGCAGCTCGTAGTCGTACTTGGCGGTGACGTTGGGGCCGAGGACCGGGCGGCTCGCGGCCACCTGGAGCAGCCACGGGTGGCGCAGGTAGAGGGCGAAGTTCTCGCGGGCGATCAGCTCCAGCCGGGCCCGCCAGCCGCCCGGCACGTCCTCGGGGCGGGCGGTCTCGCCGTAGACGGTGTCGAGCATGACGTCGAGCAGCTCGGGTTTGCCCGGCACGTACGTGTAGAGCGACATCGTGCCCACGCCCAGCTTCTCGGCCACCCGGCGCATGGACAGCGCCGCCAGCCCCTCGGCGTCGGCCACGTCGATGGCGGCGCGGACGATGCGCTCGACGCTCAGCTCCGGCTTGCCCTTGCGGCTGGCCCGTTCGCTCGTCCGCCACAGCAGCGCGAGGCTGCGGGCCGGGTCGCCTTTGCCCGGGTACTCAACAGTCACCCTCGTACGGTACACCGTACGGTTGCATGCGTCGATCGTATGTTGTACGGTACGCCGTACGATTCGATAGGGAGGTGGCCATGTCCGCAGTGCTCGCCCAGGGCCTGCGCAAGACGTACGGCTCGAAGACGGCGCTCGACGGCATCGATCTCGACGTGCCCGCCGGCACCGTCTACGGCCTGCTCGGGCCCAACGGCGCCGGGAAGACCACCGCCGTCCGCATCCTCACCACGCTCCTTCGCCCCTCGGCCGGCCGGGCGGAGGTGGCCGGGTTCGACGTGACAGCCGAGCCCCGCCGGGTCCGCGCCGCCATCGGCCTGGTCGGCCAGCAGACGGCCGTGGACGAGATCCTGACCGGAAGGCAGAACCTGGAGCTGTTCGGCCGCCTCTACCACCTGAGCGCGCCGGCCGCCCGCGCCCGGGCCGCCGAGCTGCTGGAGCGCTTCGGCCTGACCGGGCACGACGGCCCGGCCAAGGAGCTGTCCGGCGGCCTGCGCAGGCGGCTCGACCTGGCCGCGAGCATGATCCTGGCGCCGCCCGTGCTCTTCCTCGACGAGCCCACCACCGGTCTCGACCCGCGCAGCCGCGCCGGGATCTGGAACGCGGTGCGCGAGCTGGTCGCGGGCGGCACGACCGTGCTGCTGACCACCCAGTACCTGGAGGAGGCCGATCAGCTCGCGGACCGCGTCGCGGTGATCGACTCCGGCCGGCTGGTGGCCGAGGGCACGCCGGAGGAGCTGAAGGCCAAGCTCGGCGGCGACCGGCTCGACGTGGTGATCAACGACCCGGCGCGGCTCGACGAGGCGGCAGCGATCCTCTCGGCGGCCGCCGCGGGCCCCGCCGAGATCGACCGGGACACCCGGCACGTCAGCGCCCCGGTGGCCGAGCGGGTGAGCGCGCTCACCCGGGTCCTGCCCGCGCTGGCGGCGGCCGGCATCGAGGCCGCCGACGTCGCGCTGCGCCGGCCGACCCTCGACGAGGTCTTCCTGAACCTGACGACCGCGGGAGGCGATCGATGACCGCACTCAGATGGGCGCTGGCCGACGGCTGGACCGTCGCCCGCCGCGACCTGATCCACTGGGCCAACCAGCCCATGACGGTGGTCTTCGGGGTGCTCTTCCCCGTGGTGATCACCCTGGCCTTCGGCTACCTGTTCGGCGGCGCGGTCGAGGTGCCCGCGGGGGCCGACTACTTCGCCTTCCTCATGCCCGGCATGTACGGCATGACGATGCTCTTCGGCCTGAGCTCCACCATGATCGCCGTGTCCTCCGACGTCTCCAAGGGCGTCACCGACCGGTTCCGGTCGATGCCCATGGCGCCCTCGGCCGTGCTGGTCGGGCGGGCCGTGGCCGACCTGCTCAACTCGGTCCTGATCCTGGGCGGGCTGCTGCTGTGCGGCCTGGCGGTGGGCTGGCGGCCCGCCTCGGCCGGGGGCGCGCTGGGCGCGATCGGCCTGCTGCTGCTCCTGCGCTTCGCCCTGCTGTGGGCGGGCATGTACCTCGGCCTGCTCACCCGGGAGCCGGGCGCGGTGGTCGCGATCCAGACGCTGGAGTTCCCGATCGGCTTCCTGTCCAACGCCTTCGTCGCGCCCGGCACCATGCCCGGCTGGCTGGGCGCGATCTCGGAGTGGAACCCGCTCTCCTCCACGGTCGCCGCCGCCAGGCAGCTGTTCGGCAACCCGGGCTGGGGCGGCGACTCGTGGGTGGCCCAGCACGCCGTGACGATGGCGGTGCTGTGGCCGGTGGCGATCACCGTCGTCTTCTTCGTCCTGTCCGTCCGCCTGTACCAGCGTCTGGACCGTTAGACCGGGTCAGGCGTGGCGGTGGAAGGCCGTGGTGTCGGGGGCGAGGGGGGTGTTGCCGAGGATCAGGTCGGCGGACTTCTCGGCGAGCATCATGACCGGGGCGTAGATGTTGCCGTTGGTGACGTACGGCATGGCGGAGGCGTCCACGACGCGCAGGCCGTCCAGGCCGTGCACGCGCATGGTGGCGGGGTCGACCACGGCCAGGTCGTCCACGCCCATCTTGCAGGTGCACGACGGGTGCAGGGCGGTCTCGCCGTCCTTGGCCACCCAGGCCAGGATCTCCTCGTCGGTCCGGACGTCCGGGCCGGGGGAGATCTCGCCGCCGTCCAGGCCGGCCCAGGCGGGCTGGGACAGGATGGCGCGGGCGTGCCTGATCGCCTCCACCCACTCGCGGCGGTCCTGCTCGGTGGAGAGGTAGTTGAAGCGCAGCGCGGGCTTGGCGCGGGGGTCGGCCGACCGGATCCGCACCGAGCCGCGGGCGTCGGAGTACATCGGGCCGATGTGCACCTGGTAGCCGTGCCCGCCGGCCGGCGCCGAGCCGTCGTAGCGCACGGCGATCG
>NZ_JBSFGJ010000116.1:0-23343 GCF_053596515.1 Nonomuraea sp. NPDC001684 | reverse complement strand
CGTCGCAGGACCCGGTCGAGCGACTCGCCCGGACGTATTCCATCACCAGGTAGCTGACCCGGCGCCCGTCGGCCTCGTGGACGCCGTAGTCGTAGACGCCGACCACGCCGCGGTGCCTGAGCGTGGCCATGGCTCTGGCCTCGTTCTGGAAGCGCTGGGTGAAGGTGGGGTTCTCCGACAGGGCGGGCATCATCACCTTGACCGCGACGGCCCGGCCCAGCACGAGGTCGTCGGCACGCCAGACCTCGCCCATGCCGCCACCGCCGAGGCGGTCGGCCAGCATGTAGCGGTCGTTGAGCGTGGTACCGGCGCCTAGCACGTACTTGAGGCTAACACCCGGTCTCCGTGCTCAGGCCGTATTCGCCGCAGCGCGAAGCCGGGTCCCCGCCGGGTGTGGCGGGGACCCGGACGGATCAGGCCGACGCGGCGTCGGTCTCGCGGTTGCGCAGGGCGCGGCTGACGCCGTCGGCGCCCTCCAGGATCAGCCTGCGCAGGGCCTGCGGCGGCTGCTCGGCGGCCAGGAAGTCCTGGGCCGCCTTGACCGTGGCGGGCTCGATGAGCAGCGCGGGGAAGCAGTTCATGGCGAACGTCGAGGCCTTCTCGAACGTCCACTCGCGGTAGACGCGTCCGACCTCGGCGAAGTACTTCTCCCGGTACGGCTCCAGCAGCTCGGCGTGGTGGGCGTCCTGGAAGCCGGCGATGGTGTTGCGGGCGATGTGGTTGGCCAGGTCGCCGCCCACGATCCGGTCCCAGGCCGCCGCCTTGGCCTCGGCCGTCGGGATCGCGGCCCGGCACAGCGCGGCCGACCGCTCACCCGTCGCCGTAGGGTCGCGCTCCAGCTCGGCGGCGATGTCGGGCTCGCCCAGGCGGCCGCCGGAGACCAGCGCGGCCACCAGCGTCCAGCGCAGGTCGGCGTCGACGGTCAGGCCCTCGGGCACGCCGGTGCCGTCGAGGATGGCCTGCAGCAGGTCGAGGTCGGCGCCGGCGACCGCCACCGGGGCGAACGCCTGGAGGAAGGCGAGCTGGTGGTCGGAGCCGGGCGCGGCCGAGCCGAGCAGCGAGCGCAGCTCGGCGGCCAGCAGCGCCTCGCCCTCGGCCCGCCAGGCCGGGGCGGCGTACTGCTGGACGGCCTGGCGCGCCTGGCGCAGCACCGCCTGCAGGACCGTGATGTCGGAGACCGTGCCCGCGCCGGAGATGACCAGCCTGACGTAGTCGCGGGTGGACATCTCGCCGTCGCGGGTCATGTCCCAGGCCGCCGACCAGCACAGGGCGCGCGGCAGCGACTCGGTGAAGGCCGCGATGCCGCCCTCGACGAGCGTGCGCAGGGAACGCTCGTCCAGCCTGATCTTGGCGTAGGTCAGGTCGTCGTCGTTGAGCAGCACCAGGTCGGGCTGCTCGGCGCCGACCAGCTCGGCCACGCTGGTACGGGCGCCCACCACGTCGAGCTCGACCCGCTTGGTGCGGGTGAGCACGCCGTCGGCCAGCGAGTACAGGCCGATGGCGATGCGGTGCGAGCGCAGCGTCGGGTAGTCGGCCGGGGCCTCCTGGAGCACCTCGAAGGAGGTGAAGCGGCCGTCGGACACCTCGAAGGAGGGCCGCAGCGTGTTGACCCACGCGGTCTCCAGCCACTCCTTCGACCACGACGACAGGTCGCGGCCCGAGGTGCGCTCAAGGGCGGCGAGCAGGTCCTTCAGCTCGGTGTTGCCCCAGGCGTGCTCGGCGAAGTAGTCGCGCACGCCGGCCAGGAAGTTGTCCAGGCCGACGTAGGCGACGAGCTGCTTGAGCACCGAGGCGCCCTTGGCGTACGTGATGCCGTCGAAGTTGACCTCGACCGCCTGCATGTCGGGGATGTCGGCGGCGATCGGGTGGGTGGAGGGAAGCTGGTCCTGGCGGTAGGCCCAGGACTTCTCCACGTTGGCGAACGTGGTCCAGGCGCCGTTGCCCCAGCGGGTGGCCTCGGCCTGGGCCAGCACGGACACGTACGTGGCGAAGGACTCGTTCAGCCACAGGTCGTCCCACCAGCGCATGGTGACCAGGTCGCCGAACCACATGTGGGCCATCTCGTGCAGGATCGTCTCGGCGCGCCGCTCGACGACCGCGTCGGTCACGCGGGAGCGGAAGACGTAGTCCTCCAGGAACGTCACGCAACCGGCGTTCTCCATCGCCCCGGCGTTGAACTCGGGCACGAAGAGCTGGTCGTACTTGGTGAAGGGGTAGCGGACGCCGAACACCCGGTGGAAGAAGTCGAAGCCCTGCCTGGTGACCTCGAAGAGGTTGTCGGCGTCGAGGTGCTCGCCGAGCGAGGCGCGGCAGTAGAGCCCGAGGGGGATGCCGTCGTGCTCGGAGGTGACCTTGTGGTACGGCCCGGCCACCAGCGCGGTGATGTACGTCGAGATCACCGGCGTCGGCTCGAACTCCCAGCGCCTGGCCGCCTGGACGCCGCCGTGGCGCCCCGACTGGCCTTCGAGGTCCTCGACCTTGGCCGCGGCGCCGTTGGAGACGACCTCCCAGTCGGCGGGGGCCAGCACGGTGAGCTGGAAGACGGCCTTGAGGTCGGGCTGGTCGAAGCAGGCGTACATGCGGTGGGCGTCGGCCGTCTCGAACTGGCTGTGCAGGTAGACCTTCTGGTCGACCGGGTCCACGAAGCGGTGGAGACCCTCGCCCGTGCGCATGTAGCTGCAGTCGGCGTCGACCAGCAGCTCGTTGGACTCCGCCAGCGAGGGGAGCGGGAAGCGGCCCTTTTCGGCGTCGTAGGAGGAGACGTCGAGGTCGGCGCCGTTGAGGGTGACCTTGCGCACGTTGGCGCCGTGCAGGTCGATGAAGGTGGAGGCGCCCGGGCTGGTGCTGGTGAAGCGCACCGTCGTGACGCTCTCGAAGCGCTCGTCCCCCTCCGTCAGGTCGAGTGCGACCTCGTACGACTCGACCTTCAACAGCCGGGCGCGCTCGCGAGCCTCGTCCCGGGTCAGGTTGCCTGCCAAGTTGCGCTCCTTTTCACCACTTCGTTGTAGTTTGTCGGTATCCTGCCACGCCGGGAATAGGACCTCGACACCCTCAGGTTATGGCCCCACGTGACTGAGAAGATTCCCGTGGACCTGTGGTTCGATCCTTTCTGCCCTTTTGCCTGGGCGACGTCACGATGGCTTCTCGAAGTGGAGAAGGTACGCGCCATCGAGCCGCGCTGGCACGTCATGAGCCTCAACGTCCTCAACGAGGGCAAGGACGTGCCCGACTCCTACCGTGAGGCCATCGTCAGGGCCATCGAACCCGTCCGCGTGGTGGCCGCCGCGCGGGCCGCGCACGGCGACGAGGTCGTCGGCCCGCTCTACACCGAGCTCGGCACGCGCCTGCACAACGAGCGCGGGATGAAGGACCTCAGCCGCCTCGGCGAGCTGATCGAGGACTCCCTGGAGGCGATCGGCCTCAGCCGCGACCTCGCCGCCGCCGCCCACTCCACCGAATGGGACGACGCCGTACGCGCCTCCCACCAGGAGGGCATCACGCTGGTCGGCCAGGACGTCGGCACCCCGGTCATCCGCGTCGGCGCCAACGCCTTCTTCGGCCCCGTGATCACGTCCATCCCGAAGGGCGAGGACGCGGGCAGGCTGTGGGACGGCGTGCTTCTCGTCACCGAGTTCGAGGACTTCTTCGAGCTCAAGCGCACTCGTACCAGACAGCCCACCTTCGACTAGATATGTCGCCACCGCCGGGGTAAGACTCATATCCCGGCGGTAGGTTCTCGGGCGCGCGGAGGATGAGGAATCCCCCTCTGCTCGATCCGTGGTCTCGCCAGCCCCACGACGTGCACGCGAGGATGGCCCCATGCGCCAGCTGTATATCGGCGGTTCCTGGAACGCCTCTACGTCAGACGAGTCCATCGAGGTCGCCAACCCGGCCACGGAGGAGATCATCGACCGGGTGCCCGCGGGCACCCCCGACGACGTCGAGGCGGCGGTGACGGCGGCGCGGGAGGCGTTCCCCGCCTGGTCCGACACCTCGGCGGCCCAGCGCGGGAAGCTCCTCGGCCACGCGGCCGAGCTGCTCAAACAGCGCGCCGAGAGCGTCGCGGCGACGATCGCCACCGACATGGGCGCGCCCCTCGGCTTCGCGCTCAAGGTGCAGACGCTGATGCCCGCCGCCGTCCTGTCCTCCTACGCGCAGCTGGCCGAGAGCTACCCGCGCGAGTCCCGCATCGGCAACTCGCTGCTGGTCAAGGAGCCGGTCGGGGTCGTCGCGGCGATCACGCCCTGGAACTACCCGCTGCACCAGATCATCTGCAAGGTCGGCCCCGCACTGGCCGCCGGCTGCACGGTGGTGCTCAAGCCCAGCGAGGTGGCGCCGCTGGCGGCGTACGCGCTGGCCGAGATCCTCGACGAGGTGGGCCTGCCGCCCGGGGTGTTCAACCTGGTCAGCGGGCGCGGCCCGGTCGTCGGCGAGGCGATGGCCGCCCATCCCGACGTGGACATGGTCTCCTTCACCGGCTCCACCGTGGCCGGCCGCCGGGTCGCCGCGCTCGCCGCCGAGACCGTCAAGCGGGTGGCGCTGGAGCTCGGCGGCAAGTCGGCCAACATCATCCTGCCCGACGCCGACCTGGCCACGGCCGTCAAGGTCGGCGTGGCCAACTGCTTCATCAACGCCGGCCAGACCTGCTCGGCCTGGACCCGCATGATCGTCCACCGCGACCAGTACGACGACGCCGTCCGCCTGGCCGTCGAGGCGACCCGCAAGTACACCGTCGGCGATCCCTTCGACGAGGCCACCAGGGTCGGGCCCCTGGTGTCGGCGGCCCAGCGCGACCGGGTGGTCCGCTACATCAACCGGGGCCAGGAGGAGGGCGCCAGGCTCGTCGCCGGCGGCACCGAGCGCCCGCGCGAGCGCGGCTTCTACGTCGAGCCCACGGTCTTCGCCGCGGTCGAGCCGGGCATGACGATCGAGCAGGAGGAGATCTTCGGGCCCGTGCTGGCGCTGATCCCGTACACGAGCGAGGGCCAGGCCGTGGAGATCGCCAACGCCACCAGGTACGGCCTGGCCGGCGCGGTCTGGTCGGGCAGCCAGGAGCGCGCGGTCGCCGTCGCCCGCAGGCTGCGCACCGGCCAGGTCGTCGTCAACGGCGGCCAGTTCAACCCGCTGGCCCCCTTCGGCGGCTACAAGCAGTCGGGCGTGGGCCGCGAGATGGGCGAGTTCGGCCTGGAGGAGTACCTGGAGATCAAGTCGCTGCAGCTGTAGACCCCGGCCCGCCGCGGCCTACGCGCGCAGCATGATCCTGCGGGCCTCGTCCTTCGGCAGGCGGTCGACGTACAGCCTGCCGTCGAGGTGCTCGGTCTCGTGCTGGAAGCAGCGCGCCAGCGAGCCGCGGGCCTTGATGCGCACGGGCCGCTGGAGCCGGTCGACGCCCTCGACGGTGACGCCCGCGGCCCGCGCGACGGGGGCGTAGATCGGCGTGCGGGTGCGGCGGTCGGGCACCGACAGGCAGCCCTCCTCGTCGGAGACCTCCTCGGCGTCGTCGACGGTCAGCACGGGGTTGGCGACATGGCCCTTGCGCCCGGCGATGTCGTAGACGAACAGCCGCCGCGACACGCCGATCTGCGGACCGGCCAGGCCCACGCCGTTGACCGCGTACATCGCCTGGAACATCTCCTCGATCAGGCGGCGCAGCTCGCGGTCGAAGTCGGTGACGGGCTCGGCGGGCGTGCGCAGCACCGGATCGCCGATGACGCGGATCTCACGCATGCGTCTCCACTTTCGTAAGGACTGGGGAACGGTAGGGGTCCTTACTCTAGCCAGCGAGTGGGATCGGCGGGGCTGTGGAAGACTGGACGGGTGCGTGTCTACATCGGTGCCGACCATGCCGGCTATGAGCTCAAGAACCACCTCGTGTCCTGGCTCAAGGACCACGGCCACGAGGTGACCGACTGCGGTCCCTTCGTCTACGACGCCGAGGACGACTATCCGGCGTTCGTCCTGCGCGCCGCCGAGGGCGTCGGCGGCGACCCCGGCAGCCTGGGGGTGGTGATCGGCGGCTCGGGCAACGGCGAGCAGATCGCGGCCAACAAGGTGCGCGGCATCCGCGCGGCCCTGGCCTGGAGCGAGGAGACCGCCTCGCTGGCCCGCGAGCACAACAACGCGAACGTCGTCAGCATCGGCGCGCGCATGCACACGACCGAGGAGGCGACCAGGTTCGTCGAGGTCTTCCTGACCACCTCCTTCTCCGGCAGCGAGCGCCACAGCAGGCGCATCGCGCAGCTGACCACCTACGAGACGATCGGCCAGCTGCCCTCGCTGCCCTAGGTCTTGCGCCTGGCCTCGCGCCGGGGCGTCTCGTCGCGCAGGGGCCGCCGGTCGGCGGCCTCCTGCTGCTCCTTCGACGGCCTGGACACGTCGCGGGCCCGCATGGCGATGGTCGCGGTGATCTGCAGACTTTGCAGGGCCATGCTCAAGAGCCTACGTCGTGCGTCTCAGAACACCAGCCCGGCCAGCGGCTTGGGGCTCCACGCCATGGCCGCGGCCAGCGCCCGCACCGCGCCCGGCGTGTGCTCGCGCAGCAGGCCCGCGTCGAGCTGCGCGCCGAGCAGGCCGTCGCCCATGTACGCCGAGCCGAGCGCGGACACCGGCACTGTCAGGTGCGGCTCGTCGTCCACCGGCTTGCACTCCGCGCCGGTGGTGTCGGCGGTGAGCCGCCGGCGGCCGGCGTTCCACGGGCACACGTCGTCCTCGATCTCGATCACCAGGTCCACGGGGGCCGCGTAGGCGCGGGCGGTCAGGGCCCGGTCGACGTCCACCAGGCGTACCCACAGCTCGTCGGACCAGGTCGCGCGCAGCTGGCGGGAGTCGGCGAGCAGCGCGATCAGGGCGTCGTCCACCGGCCGGGCGTACGCCTCCAGCCTGGTGATCAGGTCACGGTCCAGCATGTCGCGCCACAGCAGGGCGTAGGCCGCCGGATCGGTCGCCTCCAGCTCGAACACCCGCAGCTCGCCGCTGGGCACGCCGTTGGCGTCCCATGCCGACTTGGTGCGGAACAGCGCGTAACCGCGCACCTCCTGGTGGTCCTCGGCGAGCACCGCGCGCAGCGAGCCCCAGCCGCCCCTGTCATGCTCCTCGTCGGCCAGGAAGGCGTCCCAGACGTGCCGGGTGCGCTCGTACCGGCCCGGACGCCGGGTCACGACCGCGGCGAACACCTTCTCGAAATCGGCCCTGGCCTCGGTGGGGGAGACCACCCTGAGCCGGAGCGCCGGGTCGGTGGGGGCGTCCCGCACGAAGGCCGAGCGGTGCTTGTCAATCTTGTACGACAGTTCGCTGGCCGCCCGTCCGTACCCGAACCTGCCGTAGATCAGCGACTCGGAGGCGTAGAGGGCGGCCACCGACTCGCCGCGGTCGCGGATGTCGGACAGCTGCCGGCGCATCAGCGCGGACAGCACGCCGCGGCGGCGGTGCGAGGGAAGCACGCTGACCGCGGTCACCCCGCCCACGGGGATCTGGCGTCCGCCGGGGACGGTCATCGTGAGGCTGAAGACGGACGTGACGCCCGCCATGGTGGTGCCGTCGAAGGCGACCAGGGTGCGGTCGAACTCCGTGGCGGCCTTGTACCGCTCGTCCTGGGTGGGATGCGGCGTCCAGCCGAACCCCTCTGCGAGCACGCCGGCGAAGCCCGGCCACTCGGATTCGTCAATGGGACGGATCGGATAGGTCATCCGTCCACGGTAGGAGCGGGCAAAGGGGGACGGCCACCCAATATCCGTGCTTAATGATCAAGGCCTTGGTCAAGTGGGCTGCCCAAACAGGGGTCAGACCGATACAGTCACACGCATCATGAGTTCCCGTCCGGCGCCGTTGATTCCGCCACGGGTCCGTGCGGTCCTGGTGCGGGTGCCGTTCCTGGTGTCCGCCGTCCGGTTCGTCCGGAGAGGGCCGCTGGCCCGTGACCGCAACCTGCTCATCACATTGACCGTGCTCTCGCTCGTCATCGGGCTGCTGGCGGCGAAGGTGTCCACCGAGTGGTTCTCGCCGTCGCTGCTCATCCTGGTCACCCTGATCGGCGGGCTGCAGCTGCGGCTGCGCAGCCTGGTCAAGCTGCTGGTGGCGGTGGGCGTCGCGCTGACCTACGTCGCGGCCACGCTCGGGGTGGCGCGGGTGGGGCTGGGGCTCACGGTGACGATCGTGTTCACCACCGTGCTCGCCGTGCTCATGGCCCGTACCCGGGGCAAGCTCGGCGTGCAGGGGCTGCGTGGCGACGCGATGCTGCTGGAGCTGCGCGACCGGCTCAGGAGCCAGGGCGAGCTGCCCCCGCTGCCGAAGGACTGGGGCGGCAAGGTGGTGCTCAAGCAGGCCGGGGGCTCGTCGTTCGGCGGCGACTTCCTGGTCTCCATGCGCGACGGCGACTCCGTGGAGATCGCCCTGGTCGACGTCTCCGGCAAGGGCGTCGACGCCGGCACCCGCGCGCTGCTGCTGTCGGGCACCTTCGGCGGGCTGCTCGGCTCGGTCGACGACTTCCTGCCCGCGTGCAACGCCTACCTCCACCGCCAGCGCGGCGACGAGGGCTTCGTGACGGCCGTGCACGTACGCCTCGACCTCGCCACCGGCGACTACACGATCACCTCGGCCGGCCATCCGCCGGTGGTGAAGCTCGACTCGGGCACCGGCAACTGGCAGGTCGCCTCGGCCAAGGGCGTGGTGCTCGGAGTGGTGCCCGACCTCCACTGCGAGCCCGACAGCGGCACCCTGCGCAAGGGCGACGCGCTGCTGCTCTACACCGACGGCCTGATCGAGCAGCCGGGGCGCGACATCGACGCCGGCCTCGACCGGCTGCTCGGCGAGGCCGAACGGCTGCTGCCCTCCGGCTTCCGCGACGGCGCCAGGGCGCTGGTCAACGCGATGTCCTCGGGCCACAACGACGACTGCGCGCTGGTGTTGATCTGGCGTCCGTAGTGACGTTTCACATGGGTCAGGTCGTGATGGCGGTCACTGGCAACGGGTTCGGCGGGCTGAGATCATTCGACTGTTCGGGTCCCGGCGGAGCGGCGCGGCTCCACCGGGCCCGTCATCTCGTCCGGTCCCCGCACAACGAGCCGCTACAACCAGCCGCTGTCGCTGGCGATGCGCACGGCGTCCAGCCGGTTGCGGGCGCCCGTCTTGCACATGATCCGCGACAGATGGTTGCGCACGGTGCCGACCGACAGGAACAACTGGTCGGCGATCTCGGTCGATCTCGCCCCGCCCGCCGCGATGCGCAGCACGTCGAGCTCGCGCCGGGTGAGCGGGTTGGCGGCCGACTGCAGGGCCGCCACCGCCAGCTCCGCCTCCACCGCTCGCCCGCCCGCGGCGACCTGGCGCACCCCTTCGGCCAGCCGCTCGGGCGCCACCCGCAGGCTCATGAACCCCAGCACGCTGCCGTTGAACGCCCTGCGCACCTGGCCGGGGCTCGGCCGGGCGGAGAGGATCAGCACGGAGCAGCGGGGGACCTGCTCGGTCAGCTGCGTGGCGACCGGCAGGCCCGGCAGGTCGAGATCGACGATCGCGACGTCGGGCGCGCTCGACCGCGCGGCCGGCAGCACACCGTCGGGGCTGCCCGTCTCGGCGACCACCCGCAGGTCGGGCTCGGCTTCGAGCGTGGCCTGCAGACCGCGTCGCACCAAGGGCAGGTGTTCGGCGATGAGTATGCGGATCAAGACGTCCCCCTCCATCGTCTCCCAGGGTGATCGGCTGATCGCTCACTGTCAATGCGGTCCGTTGATTCACCAAAGTGCGGGCAAGCCCGAGGGATGTGCTGAGTTCGACTAGTCTGGGAACGTCGAGACCGTCTGTCTGCCTGGAGCGCGCGTAGATGAACTGGCTCTTTGTCGCCGGGATCCTTCTGTTCCTGGTGGGGTTGATGGTCTCCGTCGGCCTGCACGAGGTGGGCCATCTCGTGCCGGCCAAGATCTTCGGCGTCCGGGTCACCCAGTACATGGTCGGCTTCGGCTCGACGGCCTGGTCCATCCGCAGGGGCGAGACCGAGTACGGCATCAAGTGGCTGCCGCTCGGGGGCTACATCCGCATGATCGGCATGCTGCCGCCGCGTCCCGGCGACGCCCCCGGCAGGCTGCGCAGCGCGTCGACCGGGCCGTGGCAGGGCCTGATCGAGACCGCCCGCGAGGCCGCCATGGAGGAGGTGCGGCCCGGCGACGAGGACCGCGTCTTCTACCGCAAGAAGTGGTGGCAGAAGATCATCATCATGTCGGGCGGCCCGGCGATGAACTTCGTGCTCGCCTTCATCTTCTTCAGCATTCTGCTGGTCGGCATCGGCCTGCCCAAGACCGCCCCGATCGTGTCGCCCGACACCAACACGTGCGTGATCCCCACCACCGAGGTGCGCAAGACGTGCGCGCCCACCGACGAGCGCACCCCGGCCGCCAAGGCGGGCGTCAAGGTCGGCGACCACATCGTCTCCCTCGACGGCCAGAAGATCGCGACCTGGCAGGACGCCACCCGCCTGATCCGCGGCCACGGCGCCGGCCCCGTCAAGCTGGGCATCGTCCGCGACGGCAGGCCGATGACGCTCGACGTCACCCTCATCGCCCGCGACATGGCGAACCCGACCGACGAGACCAAGATCGACAAGGGCGTCGGGTTCCTCGGCGTCGTGCCCTCCCAGGTCTTCGAGCAGCAGAGCATCGGGCAGGTGCCGGGCTACATGAGCGACCTGACCGGCCGCGTCGTGGGCTCGATGGTCAACCTGCCGGCGAAGATGGTCGGCGTCTGGAACGCCGCCTTCTCCGGCGACAAGCGCGACCCCGAGGGCCCGGTCGGCGTGGTGGGCGCGGGCCGGCTCGGCGGCGAGATCCTGGCCTCCGACATGTCCAACAAGAGCAAGCTGTTCACCTTCGTCAGCCTGCTGGCCGGGTTCAACCTGGCGATCGGCCTGTTCAACCTGATCCCGCTGCTGCCCCTCGACGGCGGCCACATCGCGGGCGGCCTGTGGGAGGGGATCAAGCGCGGCTACGCCAAGATCCTGCGCCGCCCCGAGCCCCGCTACGTCGACATCGCCAAGGTGCTGCCGCTCACGTACGCGATGGCGTTCGTGCTGATCATCATGGCCGGTCTGCTGGTCTACGCCGACCTGGTCAACCCCCTCACGCTCGGCTGACCCGGCCGGCGCGTCACGGGCCGGGGCTACCGCGCCTGGCGCACCCCGCGACGCCAGACCTCGGCGATGTCGCCGACGGCGGTGACGTCGCGGGTGGCGTCGCCCTCGACCAGCACCAGATCCGCGCGCAGACCAGGGGCGATCCGGCCGCGGTCGGCGGTCTCGACGTGCTGAGCCGTGATCGCCTCGAAGTAGGCCAGCGTGGTCACCACGAAGACCCCCTGGTCGCGCACCCGTCCGGCCAGGCGCGGCGAGGCCGGGTCGTCCGGCGTCAGGTCGGTCCACACGTGAGCCAGGCCGTCGACGCCGGCGTCGAGCGCGATCCCCACCTCGGCGGCGGTGATCGCGTGCGCGATGACCAGGAGGCCCGCCTCGTGCGCCGCGGCGGCCAGGGCGGCGGCGACCTCCGCCGTCGTGACGGGGAGGTCGGCCCCGTGCACGGCGCCGTCGTCAATGACGATCTTGAGGTAGTCGGCCCCCTCGGCCAGCCTGGCCCGGACGAACGCCGGCGCCTGCGCCGGGTCGGAGACGAAGTCGATCGCCGTGACGTCGAGCCCGTCCAGGACGGTGCCCGCCAGGGCCGTCAGCAACTGGGTCGGGTGCCCGCCCGGAGCGGTGGCCAGCGTGCCGGCGCTGCGCAGGTCTGCCACGTCGTCGTTCTCGGCGGCCAGCCGCCGCTGCCGGGCGAGGATCCGCGGCAGGCAGAACATGTCGAGCTCGGTGGTGACCCCATACCGCAGGGCCTGGGCCAGGCTGCCGTCGAACACGTGGGTGTGCGCGTCGATCAGGCCGGGCAGCAGCGTCCTGCCCGTGCCGTCCACCTCGGCGTCGGCCAGGTGGCCCGCGTCGCTGCCGACAGCGGCGATCAGGCCGTCCTCGATCACCACGTCGGCCGTCGCGATGGTCTGCTCGCCGTCGAACACCCTGACGTCGCGGATCAATGTGCGCATCGAAGCTCTCCCTTGTGAGTCGTGACGCCACCACAGAGGGGCAACCGGCCGGGAACTGTGACATGAGTGGCATAGATCACGCTTGATGTCTTCATGTCACAATCGCCACGCGTCGGGACTCTTCGGTTGCGACAGACGAGGAGGCACGCCATGACACCGACCCCGCGGCACCCCGCCGACCCCGCGGCACCCCGCCGACCCCGCGGCACCCCGCCGACGCCGCCACCGAGCAGTTCCTCGGCTACCGGGAACTGCTGTTCTCCGTGGTCTACAACATGCTCGGCAGCGTCGCCGACACCGAGGACGTGCTGCAGGAGGCATGGCTGGCCTGGTCCGCCCGGCACCGCAGGCCGGACGCCGGAGCGGTGGAGAACGTCCGGGCCTACCTGGTGCGGATCGCGGTGAACCAGGCGCTCGCCCGGCGGGCGGACCTGAGCCGCCGCCAGGAGACCTACGTCGGCCCCTGGCTGCCGGAACCGCTGGTCACGGCCCCGGACGCCGAGGTGACCGAGCGGTTCGCCGCGGCCGCCCTCGGCGGCGACCTGCGGGCCCTGCTGGAGGTGCTGGCGCCGGAGGTGACCTTGTGGACCGACGGCGGCGGCAAGGGACCGGCCACCAGCCTGCACCCGGTCCACGGCCGGGACCAGGTGGCGGCGCTGTTCATGTCCGTCGCCGCGACGCTGACCCCGGGCGCGGTGGACCTGCGCTACCGGCGGGTGGCCGGCGACCCGTGCGCGCTCGTCTTCTCCGGTGACGGGCCGCTGGCCGTGGTCGTCGTCGATCTCACGCCCGAGGGCGACCGAATCGCCGCCGTCTACTCCGTCACCAACCCCGACAAGCTCACCGGCATCCGCTGAGCCGCCGGTCCGTGGCTAGTTCATCGAGATGTGCACGTGGTCGTAGTGGTTCTCGGTGATGCTGCCGCGGTCGGACATCGAGCGCCAGCCCGAGCCCTGGTTGATGCGCTGCTTCCAGATCACGTACTTGACGCCCAGCTTGGCCTTGTTCTTCAGCGCCCAGTCGGCCAGCCGGTCGCCGAGGGCGTTGTTGACGGCGCTCGGCATGGTGCCGCCCGTGCTCATCATGAAGTCGCAGGCCCGGCCGAGCGGGTGCTCGCCGCTGGAGCCGGACCGGAAGCAGCCCACCTCGTACGGCAGCGAGAAGTTCTTCTGCACCTGCGCGCGCATCAGCCGGGTGCGCGGCGTGATGTTGTCCGAGCCGCCCGGCAGCTCGGGCGCCCAGCTCCCGTCGGACTTCTTGCCCGGCCCGAACGGCACCAGGTCCTGGAGCTTCTTCTTGATGTCGTCGATGACGTCCTGGGCGTCGTCGCGCTGCTCGGCCACCTCCGCCGTGCCCGCCTTCAGCTCCGTCGCGAGCGCGGCGGCGGCCGTGGCGGCCTTCTTCTGGTCGTCGCGGGCCTTGGCCACGCTGTCCACGACCGCCTGCTGCTCGGCGGTGAGCTGTTCGAGCACGGCCGCGCCGCCGCCGTCCGGGGTCATCATGAACGCCGGCAGGGAGGTGTCGCCGTTCTGGTAGCGCAGCCGGGCGATCTCGGCGACCCGCTGCTCGGCCGTGGCCAGCGCCTGCTCGGCGGCGGTGAGCCGCTGCTGGGCCGCGGTGGCGGCCTGCTGGGCCTTGGCCAGCTCGACCCGCTTGAGGTTGTACGTCTCGATGAGCTTGTCGACCTTGCGGTTGAGCTCCTTGAGCTGGGCCCGCAGCTGCGCCTCGGACGGCTTGGGCGCGGCCGCCACGGCGGCTGCCCCGGAGACCGAGGCGGCGGCCGGATGCACGAGCAGGGCGGTGGCGGTGATGAGACCGACGGCAAGACTCGCGGGGGACGAAGCCGCCACGTGGTTGTTCCTCTCCCTCTGCCGGCCGGGTTAGCTGACGGGTTCGGGCACGGGAGCAGTCCCTACCACTGGCGCGGATTCACCCCGGATGCGATGGGTCCCCGGCTCCCGGGCAACACGCCCGGGATTAGGCGTACAACGACCGTTATGGCCGATGTCTAACGGGATATTAGTGGTAGATCACGAGTCATGCGACTTTAATGAGAAACCAATTAGTGATCAATTCGTGATCGCAACATGCGTGCCGCCTCCTCCGGCAGCACGTCGTTGACGAAGGCCCCCATGGCCGACTCCGAGCCCGCCAGGTACTTCAGCTTCCCGGGCGCCCGCCTGATGCTGAACAGCTCCAGGTGCAGGTAGGCCAGCTCGCGGCCGTACCGCACCGGCGCCTGGTGCCAGGCCGAGATGTACGGCATCGCGACCCCGAACAGCGCGTCGAGCGCCCGCAGCACCGAGGTGTACAGCGGCGCGAACGTGGCCCGCTCCTCCTCCGACAGCGCCGCCAGGTCGGGCACCTGCCGGTGCGGATACACGTGCACCTCGAACGGCCAGCGCGCGGCGGCCGGCACGAACGCCGTCCAGAGCTCGTTGGCGGCCACCACCCGCGTGCCGGCGGCCTGCTCGGCGGCCAGCACGTCGGCGAACAGGTTGCCGCCCGTGTGCCGCGAGGCGGCCCCCAGCTGGAGCTTGGTGCGCGGGGTCACGTAGGGATAGGCGTAGATCTGCCCGTGCGGGTGGGGGAGCGTGATGCCGATCTCCTCGCCCCGGTTCTCGAAGCAGAACACCTGCTCGACGCCCTCGATGCCGGACAGCTCGGCGGTGCGGTCGGCCCACGCCTCCATGACCAGCCTGACCTGGGCGTTGGAGAGCCTGGAGAAGGAGGAGGAGTGGTCGGAGGTGAAGCACACCACCTCACAACGCCCGACACCCGGCCGCACCTCACTCAGGCCGCCGACATCCCCGTAAGTCCCAAAATTCCCGGAGAAAGAGGGGAAGCGGTTCTCGAACACCACCACGTCATAGTCATGGGCCGGGATCTCCGACGCCCGCGTGGCGGACGACGGGCACAACGGGCACTCGTCGGCCGGCGGCAGGAACGTCCGCGTCTGCCGGTGGCCGGCGATCGCGATCCACTCCTCGGTCAGCGGGTCGTAGCGCAGCTCGGAGGCCACCGGCCGCGGATCGAGCGGCCGCCGGTCGATCGCGCTCCGGTCGGCGTCGTCGCGCCGGTCGAAGTAGATCAGCTCTCGGCCGTCTGCCAGGTGGGTGATGGTGCGCTTCAAGGCGTGCCCTCCGCGATGATCAGTTCTCCGGCCCGTTCGGCCAGCTCGGTGCGTGCTTCCTCGGGCAGCCCCGCGTCGCTGATGACCACGTCGGCCTCGGTCAGCTCGGCGATCGTGCTGATGCCGACCGTGTTCCACTTGGTGTGGTCGGCGGGGACCACCAGGCGGTGCGCCGCGGCCACCAGCTCCCTGTCGGTCTCGGACTCCAGCAGGTTGGGCGTGGTGAACCCGGCGCGCAGGCTCATGCCGTGCACCCCGAGGAAGAGCGTGTCCACGTGCAGGCGGCGGATGGCCGCCACCGCCACGGGGCCGACGAGCGCGTCGGAGGGCGTGCGCACGCCGCCGGTCAGCACGACCGTGCGGTCGGCGCGCGGGTTGCGGTGGAAGACCTCGGCGACGGGGATCGAGTTGGTGATCACGGTCAGCTCGGGCACCGCGACGAGGTGGTGGGCCAGTGCCCACGTGGTGGTGCCGGCGGAGAGGGCCACGGCGGTTCCCGGCCGTACGAGGGTGGCCGCGTGCCGCGCGATGGCCTCCTTCTCCTGCTGCTGGCGGGCGGACTTGGCGGTGAAGCCGGGCTCCTCGGTCGAGCCGGGGCCGAGGGCCGTCGCGCCGCCGTGGACCTTCTCCAGCAGCCCGCGCTCGGCCAGCACCTCAAGGTCGCGGCGTATCGTCATGTCGGAGACGCCGAGCTCGCGCACGAGGTCGGCCACCCGGACGCCGCCGCTGCTGCGTACGCGTTCGAGGATCGTCTGCTGACGCTGCTGTGCGAGCACGCCCACCCCTTCCAACAGATTCCACCAAATTATGACACGAGTTTGTTGAGGAATGTTAGGTCACGGCGTATCGCTTGTGCGGCCCGCGGGCAGGGGAGACCTTGAAGGTCACGATCCCGACCGCTGGAGGTGAGCCCATGGCGAAGCGTGCACGCAAGGGCAGGGGGCGCAAGAAGAAGAAGGCGAACCACAGGAAGCGCCCGAACGCGAACTGAACACGGGTGGCCGCGGGTCTCGCGGCCACCCGTGTCATCTCAGCCGGGCAACTCGGTGAGCGCCTGGTCGAGACGCTCCTGCGGAAGCGAGTAGTCCTCCAGTTCGCCGGCCAGGTGGCGGTCGTAGGCGGCCAGGTCGAAGTGGCCGTGCCCGCACAGCGCGGTGAGGATCACCTTCTCCTCGCCGCTCTCCTTGCAGCGCAGGGCCTCGGCGATGGTCTCGGCCAGCGCGTGCGTGGGCTCGGGGGCCGGGACGATGCCCTCGGTCCGCGCGAAGCGCACACCCGCCTCGAAGCACTCGCTTTGGGTACGGGTCACCGCCTCGAACAGCCCCAGCTCGTACATGTGGGACAGCAGCGGCGCCATGCCGTGATAGCGCAGCCCGCCGGCGTGGATCGGGTCGGGGACGAAGGAGTGCCCGAGGGTGTGCATCTTCAGCAGCGGCGTCAGCCCGGCGGTGTCGCCGAAGTCGTAGGCGTACACGCCCCGGGTGAACGACGGGCAGGCGGCCGGCTCGACCGCCCTGAATCGGGTGCCGATGCGTCCGGCCAGCTTCTCCCGCAGGAAGGGGAAGGCGAGACCGGCGAAGTTGGAGCCGCCGCCGGTGCAGCCGATGACCAGGTCCGGCAGCTCGGGCAGCTGCGCCAGGGCCTCCTCGCCGATCACCGTCTGGTGCATGAGGACGTGGTTGAGCACCGAGCCGAGCGCGTACCGGGCCTCGGGGTTCGCGGCGGCCACCTCGACCGCCTCGCTGATCGCCAGCCCCAGGCTGCCGGGGGAGGCGGGGTCGTCGGCCAGCGCCTTGCTGCCCGCGCCGGTGAGGGGGGAGGGGCTGGGGTGGACGGTGGCGCCGTACACGCGCATGAGCGAGCGCCGGTACGGCTTCTGGTCGTAGGACGCCCGAACCATCCAGATCCGGCATTCGACGTCGAACTGGGCGCAGGCGAACGCCAGGGCCGACCCCCACTGTCCCGCGCCGGTCTCCGTGGTCAGCAGCCGCACGCCCTCCTTGGCGTTGTAGTACGCCTGCGGCACGGCGGTGTTCGCCTTGTGCGACCCGGCCGGTGAGACGCCCTCGTACTTGTAGTAGATGCGGGCCGGCGTGTCGAGGGCCTTCTCCAGCCGGTGCGCCCTGATCAGCGGCGTGGGCCGCCACAGCCGGTAGACGTCGATGACCTCCTTGGGGATGGGCACGTAGCGGTCGCCGCTGACCTCCTGCGCGATGAGCTCCATGGGGAACAGCGGCGCGAGGTCGTCCGGCCCGACGGGACGGCGGGTGCCGGGATGCAGCGGCGGCGGAGGCGGCACGGGAAGATCGGGAACGATGTTGTACCAGTTGCCAGGGATCACCGTTTCAGTTTGAGCCGCCCCTGTGGGTCGTCAAGGGTCTGGACACGGACACGTTCCTTCTTTACCTTGGTTGAATGAGTTCACAGGAGGAGCATATGAAAATCGATGCGGTCGTGTTCGACATCGGCGGGGTGCTGGAGCTGACGCCGTCCCTGGGCGTGACGGCCAGGTGGGAGGAGAAGCTCGGCCTGCCCGCCGGGCACATCGACGCCCAGCTGGAGCCGACCTGGCTGGCCGGGGCGGTCGGCGAGATGACGGAGGAGCAGGCCGGCGCCGAGGTGGCCAAGGTGCTCGGCGCGCACGCCGGGGCGTTCATGGCCGACGTCTGGACGGAGTACCTCGGCACGCCCAACACCGAGCTCATGGCGTACCTGGGCGCCCTGCGTCCGCGCTACCGCACGGGCCTGGTGAGCAACAGCTTCGTCGGCGCCAGGGAACGCGAGCAGGCCGCGTACGGCTACGCCGGCCTGGTGGACCACATCGTCTACTCGCACGAGGCGGGAGTGCGCAAACCGGATCCGCGCATCTACCTGGCGGCCTGCGACGCCCTCGGCGCCGACCCCGCCGCCACGGTGTTCCTCGACGACCACGAGCCGTACGTCGAGGGCGCCCGCGCGGCCGGCCTGCACGCCGTGCGCTTCACCTCGAACGCCCAGGCGATCGCCGAGCTGGACGCGCTGCTCGGGCTCAGCCGTCCGTCAGCACCGCCGGCCGGTCCGGATGGTCGGCCCTGACCACCACGTCGGCGGCCCGCTGCGGGCGCGCCTCGCGTTCGTACCGCTCGTAGGCCGGCAGCCGCCACCGCTCGTCCTGCGGCGTGCGCCGCGCCAGCGCCCCCGCCGACAGCCACACGTGCACGCTCACCTCGAACGGCAGCCCCCGCCCCAGCAGCAGCGTGCCGTCCACGAGCACCACCCCGCCCGGCGCCAGCTCCCGGTACGGCAGCCGGTACGCGCGATCGATCCCGCTGTCCCACAACGCCGGCAGCACCCGCCCCGAGCCGCCCGGCTCCAAGGGTTCGAGCACCTCGCGCAGCAGGCCCTTGACGTCGAGCCAGTCCTCGTAGAAGACGTCGGGATCGGTCCGGCCGTGCTCCAGCCGGAGCGAGGCCGGCCGCAGGAAGTCGCCCGCCGACACCCGCAGCACAGGCCGGCCGCGCAACCGCAGCGGCGCGACCAGCTCGTCGGCCAGCGCTCCGGGCCCCGCCGGGGGCGCCCCGTCGACCGCCATCCGCACCCAGGCGTCCTTGGGCCGCGCGGCGACGAGCTCGGCCAGCTCCTCGACGAGCGCCTCCCGGGAGATCGGACGTGCACGCATCGACGCCAGCCTACGCCCCCGAAGATCACAAAAGGCCAGGCCCCCCGAACCGGGGATGACCTGGCCTTTCGCCTGCGAGAGCGGACGACGGGAATCGAACCCGCGTAGCTAGTTTGGAAGACTAGGGCTCTACCATTGAGCTACGTCCGCGCGAACCGGTCGAACTCTGGTCTAGACTTCATCCGGTCGTCAGGGCGTAAGCGTACCGGAGTCACGGACCGCATGCGCACCCGGCGAGGCGGGGCGTGGCGCAGCTTGGCAGCGCGCTTGCTTTGGGAGCAAGAAGTCGCAGGTTCAAATCCTGTCGCCCCGACCAGGTCATCGGCCCCCTCCGACGCGGAGGGGGCTTCTTGGTTCACGGACCCGGACGAAGCGCCCATTAAGGTCGAGGCGTGACAGACAATCGTGTGCCCCCACCCCTCACCGGCGACGAACGGACCGTGCTCGGCAACTGGCTCGAATGGCATCGCGGCACGCTGGCCGTCAAATGCGCCGGCCTGACCGACGAGCAGCTCAGGCTCCGCTCCGCCGAGCCGTCCGCCATGTCGCTGCTCGGCCTGGTCCGGCACCTGGCGCACGTGGAGCGCGTCTGGTTCCGCCGCGTGCTGAACGGCGAGGACATCCCCCGCCTGTGGAACAAGGACGTCGACAACGACGCCGACTTCAACGACGTGGACGACGCCTCGGTGGAGGAGGCGTTCGCCACCTGGCAGGACGAGATCGAGCGCGCCCGCGCCATCTCGGCCGCCAAGCCCCTCGACGCCGTGGGCGACCGGAACGGCCAGGACTGCACCCACCGCTGGATCCTCGTCCACATGATCGAGGAGTACGCGCGCCACAACGGCCACGCCGACCTGCTGCGCGAGCGCATCGACGGCGCCACCGGCGAGTAGCGGCCAGGGCGAGGGCTCAGCCCTCTTCGGAGCCCTCTTCGGCGCGGAACAACGCCCACACGGCCTTGCCGCCGCGGTCGAGCGGGTCCCAGCCCCAGCACTGGCTGTAGGTCTCGACGATGTAGAGGCCGCGCCCGTTCTCGGAGATGAAGTCCGGCTCCTTGCGGCGCGGCACCTCGTCGCTCGGGTCCGCCACCGCCAGCAGCACGTGCGGCGACACGCGCATCAGCAAGAGCTCGATCTCCCGCCGGCCGGCCGCGTACATCGCGTACCGCACGGCGTTCGTCACCAGCTCGGACACCACGAGCGCGGCGTCGTCGCTCAGCTCGTGCAGGCCCCATCCCCGCAGCGTGGAGCGGGTCACGTCCCTGGCGGTCTTCACCGAGTCGGCCTGGAAGGGCAGCGGGCACGCGGTCGTGTTCGGCTTCCCGCCCTTGAGCAGGTGGTCGAACCCCACCTCACGGGTGATCTGCAGGCAATCGGCAGTGGCCAGAGGATCCTCCACCATGCCGCCGATACCTCCCCGTAGCCCTCGGTTTAGTGCATGTTTGGCCCACAATGCACTAAGCCATCATGGGTCACGAACGCGGCGGCTGCAAGACCCAAATGCACGTGCAGCTGCAATGTGCAACAGCATGCGCCTTTTGGGGCAAATCTCTCCTAATCGGACACGAGGTTGAGACCTTGTCATACCCGGCAATGTGGTGTCACTGTGTGTGCGGACCTTGATAGGAGGCAAAGTGACGCAGAACCAGCCGGGTTCCGGGCCGACGGCGCTGCGCATCCTCCTGGGCTCCCAGCTGCGAAAGCTCAGGGAGGCGAAGAACGTCACCCGCGAGGAGGCGGGGCACCTCATCAGGGGCTCCGAATCCAAGATCAGCCGCATGGAGCTGGGCCGGGTGGGGTTCAAGGAACGTGACGTCTCCGACCTGCTCACCCTGTACGGCGTCGTGGACCCGCAGGCGCGAGCCGCCGTCCTCGACCTGGTGGCCACCGCGAACGAACCCGGCTGGTGGCACCGGTTCAACGACGTCCTGCCCACGTGGTTCCAGGCGTACGTCGGCCTTGAGGAGGCCGCCGCCCGGATCAGGACCTACGAGGTCCAGTTCGTGCCGGGACTGCTGCAGACCAAGGAGTACGCCCGGGCGGTCGTCACCGCCGGAGCGGCGGGCATCGCGGCGGAGGAGATCGCCAGGAGGGTCGACCTCAGGCTCGAACGCCAGCGCATCTTCGACCGGCCGGACGGTCCGATCTTCTGGGCCGTGATCGACGAGGCGGCGCTGCGCCGGCCCATCGGCGGCGTGGAGGTCATGCGCGCCCAGCTCGAACACCTCATCGACCTCATGCGGCAGCCCAGCATCACCATCCAGATCATGCCGTTCAGCTTCGGCGGCCACAGCGCCGAGGGCGGCGCCTTCAGCATCCTGCGCTTCCCCGACCGCGACCTGCCCGACGTCGTCTACGTCGAGCAACTGGCCAGCGCCCTGTACCTGGACAAGCGTGAGGACGTGGACCGATACACGGAGGTCATGGAGCGGCTGTGCGCCGTGAGCACCACTCCTGATGAGACGATCGATCTGCTGCGGACGATCGCCGAGGAGTTCTGACGGCGACGGCGTCGTTGTTCGGTACGCATCTGCCCTAGACTGGCCATCGGCGTTGGATCCCGCCGTGGCGGAGCATGCCCAACGCCGCTCATGTGGGCGCGGCGCGTGAGCCGTACCGAATGGACGCGCCCGCGATCACTCGTAGCTTGATCAAGGAGACCATTCCGTGAAGACCGCTGTCGAGGAGCTCAGCCCGACCCGGGTCAAGCTCACCGTCGAGGTGCCGTTCGAAGAGCTGCGCCCGAGCATGGATGCGGCGTACAAGAAGGTCGCGCAGCAGGTGCGCGTCCCCGGGTTCCGGCCTGGCAAGGTTCCGGCCCGCATCATCGAGCAGCGCTTCGGCCGGGCGGTAGTGCTGGAGGAGACCCTCAACGACGCGGTGCCCAAGCTCTACGGCCAGGCCGTCGACGAGGTCGACGTGTTCCCGGTGAGCCAGCCCGACATCGAGGTCACGAAGATCGACGACGGTGAGCAGATCGAGTTCACCGCCGAGGTCGACATCCGGCCCAACTTCGAGGTGCCCGACTACCAGGGCGCCGAGATCACCGTCGACTCCGCCGAGGTCTCCGACGAAGACGTCGACGCCCAGCTCGACTCGCTGCGCCAGCGCTTCGCGACGCTGACCGGCGTCGAGCGCGCGGCCGCCAACGGCGACTTCGTGGTGATGGACCTGCGCGCCGAGATCAACGGCGAGAACATCGAGGAGCAGCAGGCCAGCGAGGTCTCCTACGAGGTCGGCGCCGGCTCGGTGCTCCAGGGCCTCGACGACGCCCTCGTGGGCATGTCCGCGGGCGAGGAGAAGAGCTTCAAGACCGAGCTCGTCGGCGGCGAGAACGCCGGCGAGGAGGCCGACGTGATCATCAACGTCAAGTCGGTCAAGGAGAAGGTCCTGCCCGAGCTCGACGACGAGTTCGCCCAGCTCGCCAGCGAGTTCGACACGCTCGACGAGCTCAAGGCCAGCATCCGCGAGCAGGCCCGCCGCAACAAGCTCATCGACCAGGTCGTCCAGGCCCGCGAGAAGGCCCTCGACGCCCTGCTCGAGAAGATCGACATCCCGCTGCCCGAGAGCGCGCTCAAGGCCGAGGTCGACGCCCGCAAGCACAACCTCGACCACCAGATCGCCGAGAGCGGCCTCAGCCGCGACGCCTTCTTCCGTCTGTACCAGACGACGGAGGAGGAGCGTTTCGCCGAGTTCGACAGCAACTCCGCCAAGGCGCTCAAGGTCGGCTTCGTGCTCGACAAGATCGTCAAGGCCGAGGAGCTGGGCGTCAACGAGCAGGAGCTGACCAACTTCGTGGTGCGCCGCGCCATGGAGATGGGCGTCCAGCCCAACGAGCTGGCCAAGCACCTGGCCGACAACGACCAGCTCACGCTGGCCATGGTCGAGATCGTCCGCGACAAGGCCAAGTCCGTGCTGGGCGACGCCGCCAAGGTCGTCGACAGCGAGGGCAACGAGGTCGACCTCAAGGCCATCTACGCCGAGATCAACGGCGCCCCGGTCGAGGAGGAGGCCGACGAGGCCGCCGAGTCCGAGGAGAAGGCCGAAGCCTGACCTTCCCCGAAGCCCCCGAACCCCATGGGTTCGGGGGCTTCGTGTTGTCCGGCCGCGGCGGCGCGCCTCGCGCGTCCGCGAGCACGGCCGCGCCTCGCGCGTCCGCGAGCACGGCCGCGCCTCGCGCGTCCGCGAGCACGGCCGAGTGCGTGTACGCGCCCACAAGGCACCTGACGATCCCGCGGGGCGCGAACGGCCCCTCAGGCGCGCGGCCCGCCCTTCGACGGCTCGACAGCCCCTCACCGCCACCGCCCGCGCGACCGCCTCCCCGCCGCCGGACGGCATCCACCGGTACGCAGCCCCACAAGCTCCACGAGCCCCACCAGCACGGCACCATCCCTGCCGAAACGCCCACAGAGCCGGACCATGAGCTGGACGTGGAGGAACGGCGTAGGCTGACAGAAGACCGGCCACCCAGACCTGCGCCGTCAGCG
>NZ_JBSFGJ010000115.1:0-23440 GCF_053596515.1 Nonomuraea sp. NPDC001684 | reverse complement strand
GTCGTCGTCTGGAAGCCGTCGCCGACGCAGCAGCTCGCCGCGCACCACACGATGCGCCTGCTGGAGGCGGCCGGGCTGCCGCCGGGCGTGATCAACATGGTCACCGGCAACGGGCAGGCCGTCTCCGAGGTCGCGATGACGCACCCGGCCCTGGCCGGCGTGCACTTCACCGGCTCGACCCCCACCTTCCAGCACCTGTGGGGCACGATCGGCGCCAACATCGCCTCCTACCACGGCTACCCGCGCCTGGTGGGCGAGACCGGCGGCAAGGACTTCGTGCTGGCCCACCCGTCGGCCGACCCGGCGGTGCTCTCGACCGCGCTGGTCAGGGGCGCCTTCGAGTACCAGGGCCAGAAGTGCTCGGCGGCCTCGCGGGCGTACGTGCCGCGTTCGGTGTGGAACCGCATGCGTGACGACTTCGTGGGCGTGGCCGAGTCGCTGACCGTGGGCGACGTGGCGGCCGACCTGTCGACGTTCATGGGCGCGGTCATCGACGAGCGGGCCTTCGCCAAGCACAAGGACGCCATCGACCGGGCGCGGGCCGCCTCGAACATCGACGTGCTCACCGGCTCCTACGACTCCGGCGTCGGCTACTTCGTCAAGCCGACCATCCTGGAGTGCGCCGACCCGACGGACGAGATCTTCGTCAAGGAGTACTTCGGGCCGATCCTCGGCGTGCACGTCTACGAGGACCGCGACTTCGACACGGTGCTCGACCAGATGGAGGGCATCGCCCCGTACGCGCTGACCGGCTCGATCATCGCCCAGGACCGGTACGCCATCGCCGCGGCCTCGGAGCGGCTGCGCTTCGCGGCGGGCAACTTCTACGTCAACGACAAGCCGACGGGCGCGGTCGTGGGCCAGCAGCCGTTCGGCGGCGCGCGCGCCTCGGGCACCAACGACAAGGCCGGTTCGATCTTCAACCTGATCCGCTGGGTGAACGCCCGCACGATCAAGGAGACCTTCGTCCCGCCGACCGACCACCGCTACCCCCACATGGGCTGACGCCCCCAAGAGCCACGGCCGGCACCCCCACAGGGGTGCCGGCCGTCTCCAATTCCGTCAGAAACCGCCCTCTACGATCGTCAGGAGACTTCCCGCGCCTCTGGCGAAGCCGGGAACCCCTGCCCTGTCCAGCGCGGCGAGGACGTCATGGGTGGTCATGGGCGGACGGCGTTTCCCCGCCGCCATCCGGGCGAGCACGCCCAGCACCTCACGCGGACTGCGGTTCAGCAGCGAGCGCAGGTACGCATCGGGAGTGCTGACGCTCACCCCGTGGCGGCCGAGGAACGACGCCGGGAAGTCCGTGACGTTCCAGGTGACCAGGGTCCGGGCGTGACCCGCTATCGCGGCAGCCATGTGATGGCGGTCGTCGAGGTCGGGGCCCTCCATCTGATCGATCAGGTGCTTGTAGTCGTCCTCGGAGACCCGGCTGTCGGCGAAGAACTCACGGATCACCTCCCCGATGCGCGCCGCCGCATGGGCGGAGCGGTGCTGCTCGTGCACGATGACACGTTCCCATTCCGAGAGCAGGTGATCGCTCCAGACCCACGTGTGCACGGCGTCCTCGGTCAGCGCGAGCATGAGGTCCATCAGCGAGAACGGGAACAGCACGTCGGTGTCGACGAAGACCCGCGCCATCAGCCAATATCCCTCGGGAGATCAGTAGGGTAGTTCCGCCTCCTCGGCAACCTCCATGATCCTGCGACGGGCTTCGGCGCGACGCTCCCGGCGATCCTGGAACTCCAGGACATCTTCGAGGCGAACGACACGATGACGGCTGCCTGGAAGAGGTTGCGCGGGGATCTCGCCTTCGTCCAGCAGTCGCACGACGAAGGGACGCGACAGCCCGAGCAGCTCCGCGACCTCGTTGGGGCTCAACAGGGCTTCGGCGGGCAGGGCCCAGACGGCGTGTCCCTTGCCGAGGTCGCGCGCCGCGGCGACCAGGAGCCTGACCAACGAGCGCGGCAGCACGAGGTCGGTGCCGTCCGGCCCGCGCAGCACCAGCGACGCGTTCCCTGCGGCAGCCGTCGCCTCCAGATGTTCGAGCAGCTTGCGGTCACCGCTGTCGGCTTCGACGCGCGTCGCGCCGGCCAGGACGCCGCTGCGGGGCATGACCACCTCCGACCCTCGATATCTGCAATAAGTGTAACCCGCCTGCGCCAGGAGGCGGGAGCGGGTGGCGTAATGTGCAAGGTTTGTGTCATTGACGCCAATGCAGGGCCGCGACCAGCATGAAGGCATGCAGCGACGGATCGTGATCGTCGTCTTCCCGGGCTTCCAGTTGCTGGACATGGCCGGGCCGGCGGACGTGTTCGCGACCGCCGACCTGATCGCCCGGGGACGTGGTTACCGGGTCGAGGTGGCCGGTGTGGCGGGGGGCGCGGTGAGCGCGTCGAACGGGGTCACCGTCATGGCGGGGGCGCTCGGCGAGGTGTCGGGGCCGATCGACACGCTCATGGTGGCCGGCGGGCTGTCGGTGCCCCGGCAGCTGGAGGACCGCGCGCTGGTCGGGGCGGTCGCCGCCCTGGCCGCGCGGGCGGGACGGGTGGCCTCGGTCTGCAACGGGGCCTTCCTGCTGGCCGAGGCCGGGCTGCTCGGCCGCCGCCGGGCCACCACCCACTGGCTGTCCGCCGACGACCTGCGCCACCGCTACGCCGACGTCGAGGTGGACCCCGATCCGCTCTACATCGAGGACGGCAACGTGTGGACCTCGGCGGGCGTGCTGTCCGGCGTGGACCTCGCGCTCGCGCTGGTGGCCAGGGACCACGGCCACGAGCTGGCCCGCGACGTCGCCCGCGGGCTCGTCGTCTACCTGCACCGGCCGGGCGGGCAGAGCCAGTTCAGCGCGCCGATGCGGGCCATGACGCCGCGCAGCCTCCCCCTGCGGGAGCTGCAGGGCTACATCGACGCCAACCCGGCCGCCGACCTGAGCGTGCCCGCGCTCGCCCGGCGCGTCGGGATGAGCGAGCGGCACTTCTCCCGCGTCTTCACCGAGCAGACCGGCCTGCCACCCGGCCGGTACGTCGAACGCAGCCGCGCCGACGCCGCCAGACGCCTCCTGGAGGTCACCGGGCACCCCCTGGAGACCGTGGCCAGGGAGGCGGGCCTGGGCACGCCGGAGACCCTCTACCGCGTCTTCCGCCGCCACTGGCGGGTGTCGCCGGGCGAGCACCGCCGCAGATTCCAGTCGAAGGAGAAATGACACCATGCACGTGGCAATCCCGCTTTATCCCCGTTTCACCGCTCTCGACGCGGTCGGCCCCTACACGGTGCTGGCGTTCGCGCCCGGCGTCACGGTGACGTTCGTCGCCGGGGAGGCGGGGCCGGTGACCGACGACCAGGGCACCCTGTCGATCGCCGCCACCGCCACCTACGCCGACCTGCCGCGTCCCGACGTGGTGCTCGTGCCCGGCGGGCCCGGCACGATGGAGGCGATGTCGGACGAGGCGCTGCTCGGCTGGCTGCGCGAGGCCCACGAGCACACGCGGTGGACGACGTCGGTGTGCAGCGGCTCGTACGTGCTGGGCGCGGCGGGGCTGCTCAAGGGCGTGCGCGCGACCACCCACTGGGCGGTGCTGGACGGCCTGGCGGGCGTCGGCGCCGAGCCGGTGGGCGAGCGCGTCGTCACCGAGGGCAAGATCGTGACGGCCGCCGGGGTGTCGGCCGGGATCGACATGGCCCTGACCCTGCTGGCCCAGGCCGACGGCGTCGAGACGGCCCAGGCGGTGCAGCTCGCGATCGAGTACGACCCGCAGCCGCCGTTCGACGCGGGCTCGCCCGCCAAGGCGCCCGAGGGCACCGTCGAGCGGGCCATGACCCTGATCTCCTGATCGTCCGGCCACGGCGCCCCCGTCCCTCCCGGGACGGGGGCGCCGCGCGTCGCAGGGGTCAGGACCGGTCCTGCGCGGGCGGGTCGCCCGTGGCGCCGAGCGGCAGGACGTCGAAGTGCACGACGACGTGGGCGCCGTCGGCGGGGGCGTCCCTGCCGTCCGACAGGCGGCGGAAGCGGTCCAGCACCTCCAGCACCCGGTCGCGCAGGTCGGCCGTCTCCTCGGGGGTGAGCCGCAGCGAGCGGCGGGCGAACACGCTGGCCTGCATCCATTCCTCGGGAGCCTGCGCCGAGCCCTCGCGCCAGCGGGTCAGCTCCGCGCCGCGCTGCCGGACCATGTCGTCCAGCAGGAACTCCAGGGCGTCGGCCTCCTCCGGGTGATCCCTGGCCGGCCCGAAGCTGAAGCCGCCCGGCGTGATCCGCCAGTACTTCTCCTTGCCCCGGCCCAGCTCGGGCGCGATCTCGATCATGCCGTGGCGGGCCAGCTCGCGCAGGTGGTAGCTGGTGGCCCCGGTGTTCTGCCCGAGCAGGCCGGCCAGGCCGGTGGCGGTGGCCGGGCCGTGCTCGTCGAGCAGCTCGTAGATGCGCAGCCGCAGCGGGTGCGCGAACGACTTCAGCGCCTTCGCGTCGAGGGTGCGGGCGGAAAAGCCCTTGCCGTCTGTCACTGTGCAAGCCTATCTTTGCAAAGGAATCTATGCACACTTTTCCTTACACACTATCGGAGTGACTCGTGAACCGTCTCGGGCGGGCCTTCTGGTTCCTGTGGTCGTCCACCGCGCTGTCGAACCTGGCCGACGGTGTGCTGCGGGTCGGCGCGCCGCTGCTGGCCGTGTCCATGACCCGCTCCCCCACGCTGGTGTCGCTGGCCGGGGCCGCCGCGACCGCGCCGTGGCTGCTGCTGGCGCTGCACGCGGGGGCGGTGGCCGACCGGGTCGACCGCCGCCGGATCATGACGCTGGCCAACGCCGCGCGTACGGCGGTGCTGGCGGTGGCGGCGCTGCTGGCGACGGCGGGCCTGCTGAACCTGTGGACGCTGCTCGCGGTGATCTTCGCGGCCGGGGTGAGCGAGGTCTTCGCCGACACCTCGGCCCAGTCCGTCCTGCCCATGACCGTCGCCAAGGACGACCTCACCAGGGCCAACGCCCGGATCGTCGGCGTCCAGACCGTCGGCAACGACTTCGTCGGCGCGCCGGTGGCCGGGCTGCTCGCCGGCCTGCTGCCCGCCGCCCTCTTCGGCGCCCCCGCCCTCCTGTACGCCGCCGCCGCCCTGCTGCTGACCGGCATGGCCGGCTCCTTCCGGGCGGCTCCGGCCGCGTCCGGGCCGCGCCGCCCGCTGCGTGCCGACATCGGCGAGGCGCTGCGCTACCTGTGGGCCCACCGGCTGCTGCGCAGGCTGGCGATCTCCGCGGGCATGCTGAACATGGCCAACGCCGGATACTTCGCCGTCTTCGTCCTGTGGGCCGTCGGCGACGGGTCGCGCATCGGCCTCGACCCGAGCGGCTACGGCCTCATGATGACCGCGTTCGCGGCCGGCGCGGTGCTCGGCTCGCCGCTGACCGGGCCGGTCACGCGGCTGATCGGCGAGGCCGGCACGCTGGTCGGGGCGTGGCTGATCAGCAGCCTGCTGCTGCTCGTCCCCATGCTCGTGCCGTCGCCGTGGGCGCTGTACCCGGTCGCGGTGGTGTGGGGCGTGACGGGGGCGGCGGCCAACGTGCTGGTCGTCTCGATCCGCCAGCGGCTGATCCCCGGCGAGATGCTGGGACGGGTGAACTCCGCCTACCGGCTGGTCGGCATGGGCGGCATGCCGGTGGGCGCGGCGATCGGCGGCTTGGCGGGCGACCTGTTCGGGCTGGCCGCCGTCCTGGCCGGGGCCGCGGGGCTGTGCCTGGTGGCGGTGGGGCTCGTGTGGCGCGCCCTGCCTGGGCGAATTTCTGCGGCGCTGACCAGCGAACCTACACTTCCCGACATATCCAGATCACGTTAGGCACCCTATGCCGTGTGCGGAGATGACATGATTATCCCCGAGCTTGAGGGGATGGTATGCGGGAGATCGGCGGACGGTACCTCCTGAACGAGGAGGCCGGTCGTGGGGGTATGGGAGTCGTCTGGCGGGCGTTCGATCGGCTCCTCCACCGAGAGGTGGCGTTGAAGGAGCTGACTCTGGCCGGTGAGGCCGAGATGGTTCGCCGCCGGGTGCTGCGTGAGGCCCGGATGGCGGCCGGCCTGACGCACCCCAACATCGTCACGGTCCACGACCTGATGGAAGTGGGCGGCAAGCTCTGGATCGTGATGGAGTACCTGCACGGGCTCTCACTCCACCAGCTGCTCTCCCAGGTGGGCACGTTGCCCGCGCAGTCGGTGGTGGCGATCGGCCAGCACCTGCTCGCCGCGCTGCGCACCGCGCACAAGGCCGGCGTGCTCCATCGCGACGTCAAGCCCGCGAACGTGATGCTGACCGGCGACCGCGTCGTGCTGACCGACTTCGGCATCGCCACGGCCGAGGGCGACATCCGCATGACGACCTCGCGGCGGCTGCGCGGCACGCCCGCGTTCATGGCCCCGGAGCGGCTGCACGGCGGGCCGGCCAGCAAGGAGGCCGACATGTGGTCCTTCGGCGCGACGCTCTACAGCGCCGTCGAGGGCCAGCCGCCCTACCCGGGGCAGGACGCGGCCACGGTGCTCGGCATGGCCCGCAGCGGCCCGTACCCGCCGCCGCGGCGGGCCGGGGTGATGCGCCCGCTCATCGAGGGGCTGCTCCACCACGACCCGGTGCGCCGCTACACGCCGGAGCAGACGGCGGGCCTGCTGGCGGGCATGCGCGCCAGCGCCTACCAGGCCGCCATCTGACCGGTTCAGGCGGCCTCGGGCGGGCTCAGTCCCGCTGGGCGCGGGCCTCGGCCTCGGCGGCGTCCATGGCGGCCGCCTCCTCGGGGGTGGGCGCGGTGCCACCCAGGTGCGCGGGCTGCCACCAGACGCCCGGCGGCACCTCGGGATAGGTGCGCTGCGCCCGGTCGACCAGCTCCGACAGGCGCGTGTGCAGGTCGACGGTGTGCTGGTTGACGTCCTCCCCGCGCTTGGGGTGGAACGGCTCGCCCACCAGGATGGTGATCGGCACGTGCCGCTGGGTGAGCTGCTTGGGACGGCCCTTCGTCCACAACCGCTGGCTGCCCCACAGGGCGACCGGGATGACCGGCACGTTGGTGGCCTGGGCCATGCGGATCGCGCCGTTCTTGATCTCCTTGACGGTGAAGGAGCGGCTGATCGTGGCCTCGGCGAAGACGCCCACCACCTCGCCGGCCTTGAGCTTGCGCAGCGCGGTGGCGTACGAGCCCGCCCCGGCCCCGCGGTCGACCGGGATGTGGTGCATGCCGCGCATCAGCGGCCCGGAGACGCGGTGGTCGAAGACGTCCTGCTTGGCCATGAAGCGCACCAGCCGCTTGGACGGCACCGCGGCGAACCCCGCGAAGATGAAGTCGAGATAGCTGATGTGATTGCTCACCAGCACCGCTCCCCCGGTCCGCGGCACGTGCTCCGTGCCCTCCATGTGGAAGCGGTAGTCGAGCACGCGAAAGAGGGTCCGCGCGGCGGCGATCACCGGCGGGTACACAATCTCAGCCATGAGCAGAAGGTAGCCTACTCACGCCGGTCGGCAGGCCACCCGGGAGACCTGGTCCCGCCCGGAAAAGATCGGCTCGGGTCACGAGATCGTAGGACATCCCCCCTGTTCACGCGGCGGCGCTTGCCCTCCCGTGCGAACGGGCAGATGTTCTGACCATGAAGAAGCTCATCAACACCGCCGACTCCGTGGTGGAGGACGCGCTGAACGGCATGGCCGCGGCCCATCCCGAGCTGAGGGTCCAGGACCGCGTGGTCTACCGGGCCGCGGGGCCGCGCCCCGGCAAGGTGGGGCTGGTGTCGGGCGGCGGCTCGGGCCACGAGCCCCTGCACGCCGGGTTCGTCGGCCACGGCATGCTGGACGCCGCCTGCCCCGGCGAGATCTTCACCTCGCCCGTGCCCGACCAGATCATCGAGGCCACCAAGGCCGTCGACGGCGGCGCCGGGGTGCTGCACATCGTCAAGAACTACACCGGCGACGTGCTCAACTTCGAGATGGCCGCCGAGCTGGCCGAGGACAACGACGTGGCCTCCGTGCTGGTCGACGACGACGTGGCCGTCCAGAACTCGCTCTACACGGCCGGGCGGCGCGGCACGGGCGCGACGCTGTTCGTGGAGAAGATCGCGGGCGCGCTGGCCGAGGAGGGCGCGCCGCTGACCGAGGTGGCCAGGGTGGCCGCCGAGGTGAACGAGCGCAGCCGGTCCTTCGGCATCGCGCTGACCTCGTGCACGACGCCGTCGGCGGGCAAGCCGACGTTCGACCTGCCCGAGACGGACGTGGAGCTGGGCATCGGCATCCACGGCGAGCCCGGCCGCACGCGGGTGCCGATGGCCTCGGCCCGCGAGCTGGCCGCCGTCGCCATGGAGGCCCTGCACAGCGACCTGCCGCTCCGCGGCGACCTGCTGGTCATGGTCAACGGCATGGGCGGCACCCCGCTCATGGAGCTGTACGTGCTGTTCGCCGAGGTCGCGGCGTTCGTGAAGGGCAAGGACGCGCGGGTGGCCCGCTCGCTCGTCGGCAACTACGTGACGAGCCTGGACATGCAGGGCTTCTCGGTCACCGTGTGCCGGGTCGACGACCCGCTCATCCGGCTCTGGGACGCGCCCGTCGAGACGCCGGCGCTGCGCTGGGGGCGTTGATGGACACCCGCTTCTTCGCGGACTGGCTCGACGAGGCGGCCCGGCTGGTTCGCCGCGACCGCGAACGGCTGACGGACCTCGACGCGGCCATCGGCGACGCCGACCACGGCGCGAACCTCGACCGCGGCTTCACCGAGGTCGCCAAGGCGCTGGCCGACCGGCCGCCGGGCTCCCCGGGGCAGGTGCTGGCCGACGCGGGCACGGCCCTCATCCGCCGCGTCGGCGGCGCCTCCGGCCCGCTGTACGGGTCGATGTTCCGGCAGATGGGCCGGACGCTGGAGTCCCCGGTGACGCTGGCCCGCTTCGAGGCGGCGTTCGAGGAGGGGGTGGTCGCGCTGGAACGGCTGGGCAAGGCGGCCGTGGGCGACAAGACCATGGTGGACGCGCTGGTCCCGGCCTCCCGGTCGCTGGCCCTGGCCGTACGGGACGGCATCGGGGCGCTGGAGGCGTTCGAACGGGCGGCGGACGCGGCGGCCGAGGGCGCGCGCGAGACGATCCCCCTCCAGGCCCGCAAGGGCCGGGCCAGCTACCTGGGCGAACGCAGCGTGGGCCACGAGGACCCGGGAGCCGCCTCGGCGGCCCTGATCATGCGCGCCCTGGCCACGGTGGCCCGGAACCGGGCAGAGGGCCAGGACCAGGCAGCGGGCCAGGATCAGGCCGAGAGCCGGACCCCCGGGGAGGGCCGGAGCCCGGCGGAGGGCCAGGGGCGGGCGGAGGGCTGATGGTCGGGGTGGTGCTGGTCTCGCACAGTGCCGGGCTGGCGGCCGAGACGGCGGCGCTGGCCCTGGGGATCGCCGCGGAGCCCGTGCCGGTGGCGGCGGCCGGCGGCACCGCGGACGGCGGCCTGGGCACCAGCTTCGACCTCGTCGAGCAGGCGGTGCGCAGCGTGGACCGGGGCGACGGCGTGCTGATCATCCCCGACCTCGGCAGCTCGGTGCTGACCGCCCGGCTGCTGGAGGAGGACGGGCGGGTGGTGATCGCGGACGTGCCGTTCGTGGAGGGGGCGGTGGCGGCGTGTATGGCGGCGTGCACGGGCGGGTCGCTGGCGGAGGTGCTGGCCGCCGCCGAAGAGGCCCGCACCTATCGCAAACTCTGACCGCCCCGAACCCCGGCCCCGGACCCGGACCATGGCCCCGCTCAGTGGCCTTTGAAGGCCTCCTCCAGCCACCAGGAGCCGCGTTCGCCGGTGATCCTGGCGTGTATCAGCAGCGGGCGGTCCCTGGGCCCCTTGAGCCATTCGGCCACGCCCGCCAGCCCGGCGGCGTCCGTGACGGTCACCGCCGCGAACCCGTGGCCCCGGGCGATCGCGGCCAGGTCGGCGGGCGGGAAGCGGACCGTGCCGAGCGGATGCCCGTGCGGCCCGAAGTGGTGCACCTCCGCCCCGTACGCCTCGTCGTCGTAGACCACGACCACCATGGGCAGCTCCAGCCGGACGACGGTCTCCAGCTCGGCGATGCCCATGAACGCGCCGCCGTCGCCCAGGGCGGCCACCGGGAGCCGGTCCGGACGGGCCAGGGCGGCCCCGATCGCGGTCGCCAGGCCGAGCCCGACCGACTGGAACGCCTGGGTGAAGCAGAACCCGCCGGCGTCCGGCACGTCGAGGAACATCGAGGGGTATCCCATGAAGTTGCCCGAGTCGACGGACACGACGCGCTCGCTCGGGAGCAGGTCGTCCAGGGCGATGGTGAGCGTTCTCGGGTCGATGCGGCCCGCGCCGCTCTCGTCCCGGTACGGCACCGAGCGCCAGCGCCCCTCGTCCCTGATCCGCCGGGCCAGCTCGGCCGACCGGTAGCCCGGCGCGGCGCCGCCCGGCCCGGTGAGGGCCGTCGCCACGGCGCGGACGTCCCCGACCACGCCGAGGTCGGCCCGGACGTGCGCGCCGACGGCCGCCGGGTCGAGGTCGACCTGGGCCACCTTCGCCTCCGGCGGGATCAGCGTGCCGTGGCGGGTCGTCCACATGTTCAGGGCGCAGCCCCAGCCGACGATCAGGTCCGCGCCGCGGATCAGCTCGGCGGCCAGCGGGGTGGCGAAGCCGCCGCTCACGTCGAGGTCCCAGGGGCTGCCGCGGAACAGGCCCTTGGCGACGGCGGAGGTGGCCAGCAGGGCGCCGGTGCGGTCGGCCAGCGCCTCCAGCTCGCGGCGGGCGTGCCGGGCGCCGCGGCCCGCGACGAACACCGGCCGCCGCGCCCCGGCCAGCAGCCGCCCCAGCTCGGCCGTCGCGTCGTCCGCGGCCGCTCGGTCGGGCCCGGCCGTCGTGTCCTGCGCCGCTGAGCGGTCGGGCCCGGCCGCGCCGGTCAGGGCAGGGGCGGGGGCGCGGGAGCGGGAGGGGGCGGACTGCACGTCGAGCGGCAGGTTCAGCAGGACCGTGCGGCGTTCCCGCGAGGCCACGCGGAAGGCTTCGAGCGCCTGCTCCTCGGCCCGCGCGGCGTCCGTGAGACGCATGGGGACCGCACCCACCGCCGCGGCCAGGGCGTCCTGGTCGATGTGGAAGTTGGAGCGCGCGTCCGTCGCCTCACCGGCCAGGACGATCATCGGCGTACGGCTCTTGGCCGCCTCGGCGATCCCCGTCATCGCGTTGGTCAGCCCCGGCCCCTGGTGGACCGTGACGACGCCGACCTCGCCGCTCATCCTGGCGTAGGCGTCGGCCATGGTCGCCGCCCCGCCCTCGTGCCGCGCCGCGACGAACCGCACGCCGTGCTCGACCAGCGCGTTCGTGACGTGGAAGTTGCCGCTGCCGACCACCCCGAACGCCGTGCGGACGCCGCCGGCGGCCAGCGCCCGGCCGACCGCCGCGGCCGCCGTCTCCGGGACGGTCAACGTTCCACCAGGGCCAGGACGCGGACGGGGCTGCCGGAGCCGCCCACGATGGGCAGCGGCGGGGCGACCACGGCGGCCCCGGTCACCGGCAGGCGGTCGAGGTTGCGGAGCTGGGTCAGTCCGTACTTGCCCGCGCCGAGCAGGAAGGAGTGGCAGGGGAAGGGCGGGTCGAAGGAGTGGGCGGCCCCGGCGTCGGTGCCGACGGTCTCCACGCCGAGCCCGAGGATCGGGGTCTCGGCGGCCAGCCAGGACGCGCACTCGACCGAGATGCCCGGCGAGTGCGGGCCGGTCTCGTCGGCGTTGAGGAAGGCGGCCTGGTCGGCGGAGCGGGCGTCCCAGCCGGTGCGGTAGAGCAGCCAGCCGCCGTCGGGCAGCGGGCCGTTGGCGCGTTCCCATTCCTTGACGTGGTCGATCTGCAGCAGGAAGTCGGGGTCCTTGGCCGCCTCGGCGGCGAAGTCGAGCACGACCGCGGGCGCGATCAGGCTGCGTACGGGCACCTGGGAGACGTCCTGGCCGTCGCGGGCGGTGACCCAGTGGACGGGGGCGTCGAAGTGGGTGCCGGAGTGCTCGCCGGTGTGGATGTCGTTCCAGTACCAGGCGGGGCCGCGGTCGTCGTAACGGCTGATCTCCTCCAGCCGGAACGGGATGGTGTTGCCGAACGGCTCGGGCAACTGGAGGATCGGCGTCTCGGAGGACAGGGGCGCGGTGAGGTCGACCACCTCGATCGCACCGCCGCGCACGCTGTCCAGGAAGCTCTGCAACACCGACATGTCATCCTCCTTGTTGGGCTGAGCGCATCCTCCTCCAGCGGGACTCACCCGCGCAACGACACGGCAGGGCGGTCTTCACAGGTCGTCCCAGGTGGGTTGGGCGGCGGTGCCGCCGGCCGCGCGGGTGGACAACGATCCGCAGGCCACGGCCACGTCGAGGCATTCGCGCGGGCTCATCCCGCGCAGCCTGGCGGCGAGGTAGCCCGCGTCGAAGCTGTCGCCCGCGCCGACGGTGTCCACGGGTTCGACGGGCCTGGCCGGGGCCCGCGTCACCAGGCCGGACTCCCAGGCCAGGGCGCCGTCCGCGCCGTCCTTGACGACGACGGCCGGTCCGAGGGCGCCCAGCCGCGCCGCGACGGCCTCCAGCGGCCCGTCACGGACGCCGGACAGGCGGGCCGCGATCGCCCTGGCCTCGCCGGCGTTGGGCAGGAACACGTCGGTGACGGCGAGCACGTCCGCCAGGCCGTCCCAGCGGCCGGCCGGGTCGTCGTTGGTGTCCAGCGAGGTCGTGGCGCCCGCCGCGCGCAGCTCCGCCAGCAGCGCGGGCAGCCCGTCCGCCAGTCCCGGCTGCAGGAAGTACGACGACACGTGCACGTGCCGGGCCAGGCCGCGCGGCACGTCCGCGGCGGTCAGGTGCGGCAGGCAGCCCGGCGAGGTGAGGATGGCCCGGTCCGTCCCGTCGGCGAGCACGACGGTCATGGCCGTGGGCCGGGGGTCGGTGACGCAGTGGGAGACGTCCACCCCGCGCTCGGCCAGCGCGCCGAGCACGAAACGCCCCGCCGCGTCGTCGCCCACGCGGCCGGCGAAGGCGGTGCGCAGGCCGAGCCTGGCGGCCCCGCACGCGGTGATCGCGCCGGACCCGCCGAGGACCAGGTCGCCGCCCGCGACGAGCTGTTCGCGCTGGCCGTACGCCAGGTCGCGCGGCGCGCCGGTCAGCACGATGTCGGGGTTGGCGTCGCCGACGACCAGGAGGTCGAACCCACCGGCCGCCGTCACGCCTTGGTCCACTGTGCGCATCCGGCGGTCTGGAACGCCTTGTCGCCCGGCTCGATGGTGACGCTCGCCGGGCCGGTCGGCGCGCCCGCGTTGATCACCGAGCCGAGGTCGGGGGACGTGCTGTTCAGCCGGGCCCAGAAGCAGTTCGTGGAACCGGCGACGGGACCGGTCGTGCGGTAGGTGCCGGGCTGCATGTCCACGCCCACGACGAACGTGCGCATCCCGGCCATCGGCCCGGTCTGCGCGGGTCCGGGCTGCGTTGGCCCGGTCTGTGCCGGTCCGGGCTGCTTGGGACCGGTCTGTGCCGGTCCGGGCTGCGTAGGACCGGTTTGAGCGGGGCCGGTCTGGAGGGGGTCCGTCTGGAGAGGGCCGGTCTGCGGGGCGTCCGTCGGGGCGGGCTGGGTGGCGGGGACGGAGGCCGAGGGCGGGCCGGTGCCCTCGACCGTCACCGTGACCCTGGGGGCCGGCGAGGCCGACGAGCCCTCCGCGCCGTACCCGACGAAGATGCCCAGGATGAAGGCCACCACAGCGGCCAGCCCGGACACGAGCAGGATGATCGGCGGACTGCTCGTCGCCCGAGGGGGCTCAGGGGGGCCGTACGTCACGGACCCAAGGGTGCCACCTCCATCGACGCCCCTGTCAACGTCCCGGTCAGCGGTGGAGGTAGTCGACGAGCGACGCCTTCTCCGTCTCCAGCTCCTCGATCGCGCTCTTGACCACGTCGCCGATGCTGACGATGCCCACCAGGCGGCCGTTCTCGACCACGGGCATGTGGCGGAACCGGTGGGTGGTCATCGTGCGGCGCAGCTCGTCGACGTTGTCGCCGGGCCCGGCCGTGCGGACCTCGGTCGTCATGATCGAGGAGACCGGCGCGTCGAGGATCTCGGGGCCCCGGTCGTGCAGCCGCCGCACCACGTCGCGCTCGGAGACGATCCCCTGGATCGTCGTGCCGTCGGTGGAGACGACGACCGCGCCGATGTTGTGGTCGGCGAGCTTGCCGAGCAGTTCACGGACCGTCGCCGCCGGCGCCACCGTGGTAACAGCGCTTCCCTTGTTGCGCAGGATCGTCCCGATGAGCATGTGCACCACCTCTGCTCCCGTTGTCCCCGGCCGAGGGCCGGCTTATGCCCGGTCCTCACAGGCAAACAACCGAGTGTGGACCCCGTCAAGCGGTCACGTAGGCTGACTTGCCGCATCTCCGACGACGTGGAAGGCATCGATGACCGAGCAGCTCAACACCGGAAGCCACGACCTGCCCATCACCCCGGAGCTGGCCGCGTTCATGCGCACCGGCTGGGCCGACACCCGGCGCACCGGCGTGACCGCGCTGCCGATCGCTCCCTGGGCGGCCCGGCGCAGGGCGGCGCTGGCCGCGCGTTTCCCCGGTGAGCGGCTGGTCGTCCCGTCGGGCACGCTCAAGGTGCGCAGCAACGACAGCGACTACCGGTTCCGTCCGCACAGCGCGTACTCCTACCTGACGGGCGCGGGCGAGCCCGGCGACGTGCTGGTCATCGAGCCGTCCGGGCAGGCCGTGCTGTACGTGCGCCCGCGCTCGCCGCGCGAGGAGGGCGAGGAGTTCTACCGCGACCGCCGCTACGGCGAGTTCTGGGTGGGCCGCAGGCCCGACCTGGCCGAGGCGTCGGAGCTGTACCAGATCGAGTGCGCGCACATCCGCGACCTGCGCTCCGAGGGCCCGGCCCGGGTGCTGCGCGGCGTCGACGCCTCCGTCGACGCGCTGGTGCCGGCGGGCGGCCGCGACGCCGAGCTGGAGGTGTTCCTGTCGGAGATGCGGCTGGTCAAGGACGAGTGGGAGGTCGGCGAGCTGCAGTCGGCCGTGGACGCCACCGTGCGCGGCTTCGAGGACGTCGTGCGCGCCCTGCCCGCGGCCCTCGGCCACCCGCGCGGCGAGCGTTACCTGGAGGGCGTCTTCGGGCTGCGCTCGCGCCTGGAGGGGAACGCGGTCGGCTACGACAGCATCGTGGCCTCCGGCGCCCACGCCTGCGTGCTCCACTGGATCCGCAACGACGGCGCGCTGGCCGAGGGCGACCTGCTCCTGCTGGACGCCGGGGTCGAGACCGACACCCTCTACACCGCCGACGTCACCCGGACGTTCCCGCTGTCGGGCCGGTTCACCGCGGCGCAGCGGCAGGCGTACGAGCTGGTGCTGGCCGCCCAGGACGCCGGCATCGCGGCGCTGAAGCCCGGCGCGAGCTTCCGCGACTTCCACCTGGCGGCCATGCGCGTCATCTGCGAGGGCCTGCACGACTGGGGCCTGCTGAAGGACTCCCCCGACGCCCTCATGGAGTCGGGCCTGTACCGCCGCTACACGCTGTGCAGCAGCGGCCACATGCTCGGCCTCGACGTGCACGACTGCGCCAGGTCGCGGGCCGAGGTCTACCTCGACGGCGTGCTGGAGGAGGGCAACGTCCTGACGGTCGAGCCGGGCCTGTACTTCCAGCCCGACGACCTGACGCTGCCCGCCGAGCTGCGTGGCATGGGCATCCGCATCGAGGACGACCTGGTGGTCACCGCCGAGGGCGCCACCCTGATGTCGAAGGCCCTCCCCCGCCACCCCGACGAGATCGAGTCCTGGATGAACGTCGTCCGCTCGTGACGGCCCGGTCACTTTTCGTGGCCGACTGACAAGGTTCGCCTGGGCTGGCATCGTGGGCTGGAGTGCGGCGGGGGCGGCGGTGGGGGCGGCGGTGGGCGGGTGGTTCACACGGGGGCGGGTGCTCGGCGCGCTGGCGGCGCTGCTGGCGGCGGCCGTCGCGGCCACGGCCGTGCCGCAGTGGATCGACGCCTCCCGGGCCCGGGACGCGCTGGCCCGCCTGGAGCGCGAACGCGCCCTGCGCCTGGAGGTCTCCGGCGCCGCGAGCGCCTTCGGCCGGGCCCTGCTCAGCTACGACTACAAGGACCTCCAGAGCGCCCGCTCGACCCTGTCCGCCCAGGCCACGGGCGACTTCCAGGCCACCTACGACGCGGCGTTCGGCGGCGCGATGTCCCAGGTGATCGTCAAGCTCAGGGCCGTCTCCCAGGCCAAGGTCCGCGAGGTCTACCTGGCCGACGCCGGCCAGGCCACCGCGCACGCCATCGTCGTCGTGGACCAGCAGGTGAACACCGCGCAGGCGATTCGCTCGGTGCAGGATTCGCACCTTAAGATCACGCTTGTGAAACAGAAGGGCGCGTGGAAGGTCCAGGACGTGACCGTGCTCGGCGCGGCTTCGGAGGACCAGCACAAGCTCGACGACCCCGCGGCGAAGAAGAAGGACTGACGATCGTCCCCCTGGCGATGGGCGGCCGCCCCGAAGAGGTGCGCGCCCCCGAGACGTGGCTGACCGAGGCCGAGCGCGAACGCGCCGACCGGTTCGTCTTCCCCGCCGACCGCGCCTGTTTCGTCGCGGCCCACCTGCTCGTCCGCCTGTGCGCCGCGGCCGTGCTGGATCTGCCGCCGGAGGGGCTGACCCTGCTGCAGCACTGCGAGGTGCACGGCCCCGGCCACGGCAGGCCGTACCTGCGCGAGGCCCCCGATCTGGGCGTGAGCTTCAGCCACACCCGCGGCTACGTGTGCGCCGCGGCCGGCCCCGGCCGGGTCGGCGTGGACGCCGAGCACGTGCCGACGGGCCCGCTGAACGAGGGCCTGGCCGACCACGCGCTCACCCCCGCCGAACGCGCCCTGGTGACCGGAAACGACGACCTGATCCGCCACTGGACCCGCAAGGAGGCCCTGGTCAAACGCGGCGAGCTCACCCTGGACGAGCTGCGCACGACCGGCGTCGACCCGCTGCCGTTCGGCCACCTGCTGGAATGGCGGGCCGCCCCGGACATCAGGGTCGCCGTCGTCACCGACACGCCGGCCGAGCGGATTCCCGTCCCGTCGCTCTGAGGGGCCCGGCCGGCTAGACGATCATCGCCCCCTTCACGCTGACGTCATGGCCGCGACCTGGGCGTCCATGAGTGCGTAGTAATGGCGACAACCCAGCAGCCCGTAGGGGAAACCCCGGGAAGCCACCTCAGGGACTGCTCATTCCAGGGAAGGATGACTGTCCCCGAGTACTTCCTGATCCTCAAAAGCATGAAAATGTTGATCGTAAGCACGGTGGCGATCCTCACTATGTCGGCCTGTTCCAACACCTCTTCCAGCGCCGCCGACCAGTCCGACAAGCCCACGCCGCCGCCCCGGATCACCAGCGCGCAGCTCACCCTGCCACCGCCCACCGGCCCGAAAAGGATCGGCACCAGGATGCTGCGGCTGGTGGACTCCACCCGCCGTGACGACTGGGTGGACGGGCAACCGGTGCGTGAACTGATGGTTCAGCTCTGGTATCCCACCTCGACATCCAGCGGAACGCTCGCGCCGTACATGACCAAAGGCGCCGAGGCGCGGACCCGGCAGATCAACGCGATCCCCGATGAGGTGAAGCTGCCCGTCACCCACGCCTACCTGAACGCCCCGATCGCCCCTGGCGCTCACCCGGTCATCGTGTACGCCCACGGCTCCCACGACACCCGGACCGGCAACACCGTCCTGGTGGAGGAGCTGGCCAGCCACGGCTACCAGGTCGTCACCATCGACCACACCCACTATGCCGAGGAGGTGGAGTTTCCCGATGGCCGCATCGTCGACGAGGTCAAGGACCCCGACACCGCCCATGAGGTCGCCACCCGGGTCGCCGACGTGCGCTTCGTCCTGAACCAGCTGGGCCTGGCACGAGTTGGCATGTTCGGCGCCTCCTTCGGGGGCGTGGCGACGGTCGCGGCGATGCACGACGACCCGCGGATCATCGCCGGTGTCAACCTGGACGGTCCCTGGACCGAGCCGATCTTCGGCGACGTCAGCCGCTGGCCGATCACCAAACCCCTGTTGTCGCTGACCTCCGCCCAAGCCGACAGCCACCCCCCGCTGCCAGGCCGGGTCATCCGGCTGGCCGGCGCCCAGCACCTGACCTTCTCCGACGGCGAATGGCTCGACCCCAACCCCAACCCCGAGCAGTACGGCACCATCGACCCCCAGCAAGCCCTCCGCCTGCAACGAAAAGCCCTGCTCGACTTCTTCTCCCAAACCCTTCACTAGATCGCGGATTTCGCGACTGTCTCGGGCAACGAGGTCGCACGTTCGAGTGGGAAGCGAACCTTCTCTGGAGGGGGCGCGGCCGAACCTGATCGGAGAAACAGCCCTAGCGGCGGCGGGTCGGGGTGGGGTCGAGGAAGACCAGGGTGACGCCGGAGAAGCGGTCGCGCAGCCGCCGGTCGATCTCGTCACAGGCGATCTCCACGCCCGCCGCGCTCGCCTCGTCCCGGAAGTCGATCTTGGCGGCGATCATGATGGAGCCCGGCCCGATCATCATCGTCAGCAGCTCGACCACGTCGTCCACCTCGGGCTGGGCCAGCAGCACCGCGCGGATGCCGACCTCGATCTGCCTGGGGGCGGCCTGGCCGATCAGCAGCGACAGGTTCGACTGGATCAGGATGAGCGCGACCACCAGCAGGAGCAGGCCGATGGCGACCGAGGCCGCGCCGTCCCACAGGGCCGAGCCGGACAACTGCGAGCCGAGCAGCCCGAGCGCCGCGATCACCAGGCCCACCAGCGCGGCGGCGTCCTCGAACAGCACGGCCTTGAGCGCGGTGTCGGACGTGATCCGCACCAGCCGCGCCGGACGCACCTTGTACCGGCCGGCCTCGGCGCGCAACTGCGCGTACGCCTTCGTGAACGAGATGCCCTCGATCACGAACGAGACGGCCAGCACGACGTAGGACGGCGTGAGGTTGCCCAGCTTCTCGCCGTGGCTGATCTCGTGCAGCCCGTGGGTGACGGAGAACCCCGCACCGCCGACCAGCGTCGCGACCGCCGCCATCATCGCCCAGAAGAACCCCGCCTTGCCGTAGCCGAACGGGTGGCGCTCGTCGGGCGGCTTGCCCGCCCGGCGTACGGAGACCAGCAGCAGCAGCTCGGTCATCGTGTCGGCGGCCGAGTGGGCCGCCTCGGACAACATCGCGGCCGAGCCGCCGATCAGCCCCGCGACGAGCTTGGCCAGGGCGATGGTCAGGTTCGCGGCGCCCGCGACCAGCACGGTCGCCAGGCTCTCCCCCGACTTCTCCTCCATCAGATCACTGTACGGCGGCCCTGCGCGGCGGCCCCCCGCAGGTAGCCGCGTCGTCGCGGGCGTGCGATAGATTGGGGATCATGAGCGCGCCCCGCTGGCTTTCCCCCGCCGAACAGCGTGCCTGGCGTACGCATCTCGCGCTGCACAAGCTGCTCATGCACCGCCTCGACCGCGAGCTGCAGGAGCACCAGCTCTCGCTGAACGACTACGAGATCCTGGTCAACCTCTCCGAGAGCCCCGAGCGGCGCATGCGGATGAGCGACCTGGCCGACGCCACGATCCAGTCGCGCAGCAGGCTGTCGCACCAGATCTCGCGCATGGAGGCCAAAGGGCTGGTCACCAGGGAAGACTGCCGCGACGACCGGCGCGGCACGTTCGCCGTCCTGACCGACGAGGGCTGGGCGACGATCCAGCGGGTCGCGCCCGACCACGTCGCGAGCGTGCGCGAGCATTTCGTCGACCGGCTCACCGACGACCAGCTGGAGGCGCTGGAGCAGGCGTTCGGTCCCATCGTCGACCACCTGAAGAAGCTGCGCTGAGGCCCAACCGATATCGGCGACGGCTCACCGGCGTTCCCGGGCGCTCGCTACGATCCGCTCATGCTCCGAAAGCTGCTGATCGTTGTCGTGCTCGCGCTGATGCCGGCCTGCTCCGCGGGGGGCGGCGGGGGTGACGCGCTCCCCGCCGGGCCCGAGGTGATGAAGAAGTCCGCGGAGGCCATGAAGGCCGTCAGGTCGGCCGGTTTCTCGATCGCCACGGAGGGCAAGCCCAACGTGCCGCTCAAGAAGGCCGACGGCAGGCTCACCTCGGCGGGCGACGCCGACGGCACGATCACGCTGGAGGTGCTGGGCACGCTGCAGGAGATCACCTTCGCCCTGATCGGCGACACCGTGCACTTCAAAGGGCCGACCGGCGGCTTCCAGACGATGACCAGGCAGCAGCTCGCCCAGTTCTACGACCCGTCGGTGATCCTCGACCCGGGCAAGGGCATCGCGCAGCTGCTCGCCTCGGCGACCGACCCCACGGTGGAGGCGGTCGAGGACGGCTCGTACCGGGTGGCCACGACGTTCTCCGGGCAGGTCGTCGGACAGATCGTCCCGGGCGTCACGCAGGGCGTCAACGGCAAGGTCTGGATCGACAAGGCCACCAGCAGGCTCACCAAGGCGAGCCTGCCGCTGCAGAACGGCACGGTGACGGTGACGTTCAGCGACTACGACGCGCCGGTGACGATCACGCCGCCCCCGTCCGGATGAGCCCGGTGAGCGGGAACGTCCCGGCCGACCGCGCCCGCCGGGTCGCGCTCGGCGCGGGCGGCGCGGTGGTGCTGCTGGCCGCGCTCGACGCCTACGTGGTCGTGACGGTCCTGATGGACATCGCCCACGACGTCGGCGTGCCGCAGAACCACCTGGAGCGGGTCACGCCGGTCGTCACCGGGTTCCTGCTCGGCTACGTCGCCGCGATGCCGCTGCTCGGCCAGCTCTCCGACCGTTACGGCCGGCGGCCGCTGATCCACGCCTGCCTGGCGGCGTTCGCGCTCGGCTCGGTGCTGACCGCGCTGGCGGCCGGTGAGGCGATGGTGGTGTCGGGCCGCACGGTGCAGGGCGTGGCGGGCGGGGCGCTGCTGCCGATCACGATGGCGCTGATCGGCGACCTGTGGGAGGAGCGCGACCGGCCGCTCGCGCTGGGCGCGGTGGGCGCGGCGCAGGAGCTGGGCAGCGCCCTCGGCCCCCTGTACGGCGGCGTGCTGGCGCTGGTCCCGCCGGTCGCCGTCGCGGGCGTGGAGCTGGGCGGCTGGCACGCCATCTTCTGGGTCAACGTGCCCCTCGCCGCCCTGGCCGCCGTCGCCGTGCAGCGTACGGTCCCGGCCCGGCCGCCCTCCGGCACGGCCCGCGTCGACGTCGCCGGCGGCGCCCTGCTGGCGCTGGCGCTGGCCCTCCTGGTCGTCGGCCTGTACAACCCCGACCCGGCCACGACGGTGCTGCCGCCGTGGGGGCCGCCGGTGATCGCGGCCGGGGCGGTGGCGGGCGGCGTCTTCGTCTGGTGGGAGATCCGCTCCCCCGTCCGGCTGCTCGACCTGTCGGCCGCCCGCAAGTCGCCGCTGCTGGCGACGCTGGGCGTGAGCTTCCTGGCGGGCGCGGCCCTGCTGGTGACGATGGTGTTCGTGCAGTTCGCCGCCCAGACGCTGCTGGACAAGGACGCCCTGGGCGCGGCGCTGGTCCTGGCCCGGTTCCTCGGCGCGCTGGCCGTGGGCGCGCTGCTCGGCGGCGTGCTGGCCCGGCGGGCCGGCGAACGCGCGGTGGCGGTGCCCGGCCTGCTGATCGCCGCGGCCGGATACTGGCTGATGAGCCGCTGGCCGCTCGACCTGGCCGGCGCGGGCCTGGCCGTGGACGCCGACCTGGTCGTGGCGGGGCTCGGCCTCGGCCTGGTGATCGCGCCGGTCTCGTCGGCGGTCCTGCGGGTCAGCCCGGCCGTCCAGCACGGCGTCGCCTCGGCGGCGGTCGTGGTGGCCAGGATGATGGGCATGCTCGTCGGCGTGGCGGGCGTGTCGGCGTGGGGGTTCCACCGGTTCCAGTCGCTGACCGCGAACCTGGACACGCCGCTGCCGTTCGGCGTGGACGCGCAGACCTACCAGCGGCGGCTGGCCGACTACCTGGCCCAGATCGATGCCGCCCTGCACGTCGAGTACACCGAGATGTTCCTGCTCACGGCGTTCGTCTGCCTGCTGGGGGCGGCGGTGGCGCTGCTCATGCCGCGCCGCGCCCTGCCGGAGGCGGCGCCCGCCCTCGCGGACGCCGCCCCCGACCCCGAACATTGACGTGAATCAGGTGGCGCCGCCGGTCAGGGCGACAGGCGGTGCAGGTCGCGGGGGAAGGCGGTGGTCTGGCGGATGTTGGCGGCGCCGGTCAGCCGGGCCGTCCAGCGTTCCAGGCCGAGGGCGAACCCGCCGTGCGGCGGCATCCCATACCGGAACGCCTGGAGGTAGCCCTCGTACGGCTCCACGTCGCCGCCCAGGGCCTGGACGTAGTCGTCGTACCGGTGCAGGCGCTGGCCGCCGGTCACCAGCTCCAGGCCCCTGAACAGCAGGTCGAAGCCGTTGGAGTAGCCCGGTCTGGCCGGGTCGGGATGGGTGTAGAACGGCCGCTTGGACATCGGGTAGCCGGTGACGAACAGGAACTCCGACCCGTGCTCGCGCAGCGCCCAGTCCGACAACCAGCGTTCCTGGGCCGGTGACAGGTCGGGCTCGTCCTCGCCGGTCAGCCGCTGTGCCTCGGTGAAGTGCACGGCCGGGATCTCGGCGGGCACGGCGGGCAGCACGGCCCCGGCCGCCTCGACGGCGGACGCGGCCCGGCGGCGCACCGACTCCACCATGCCGGCGACGACCTCCCGCAGCACGGCCATCACGTCCCGGTGGTCGGCCACGAAGCCCAGCTCGGCGTCGAGGCTGGTGTACTGGGCCAGGTGGCGGACGGTGTCGTGCGGCTCGGCGCGGAAGACCGGCCCGACCTCGTAGACCCGCTCGAACACCCCGACCATCGTCTGCTTGTAGAACTGCGGCGACTGCGCGAGGTAGGCGCGGCGGCCGAAGTAGTCGATGCCGAAGACGTTCGCGCCGGACTCGGTGGCCGAGGCCACGATCTTGGGCGTGTGGATCTCGGTGAAGCCGAGGCCGTCCAGCGTCTCGCGGAACCCGGCCACGCTCGCCGCCGAGATCTCCAGCGGCGCCCGCAGCAGCGGATGCCGCAGCGCGACGGGCGCGTGGTCGAGGACGGTCGGCAGCGTCGCGGCCACGACCGGCCGGTAGAGGTCGAACGGCGGGGCCTGGGCGGGCTCGGCCAGGACCTCGATCTCCGGGCCGGTCAGCTCGACCCCGCCCGGCGCCTGCCCGGCCGGGGTCACGGTGCCGGTGACCCGGACGACGCTCTCCTCCGGCGGCAGTTCCCCGTCCGCGCTGACCACCTGGGCCAGCCCGGCACGGTCGCGTACGACCAGGAAGGAGACGGATTTCAGGTGCCGGCGGCGATGGACCCAACCGGCGATCGTCACTCGTCGGCCGGCGTGCTCAGCGAGCGACGCCGACAGGACACGAGAGATCATTACAGCTCCTCTGCAGGAAATGCATGACCCCTTGGGAGTGCGGGGGAGAAGGGAGCTCCCGGTGCCACCGC
>NZ_JBSFGJ010000114.1:0-23577 GCF_053596515.1 Nonomuraea sp. NPDC001684 | reverse complement strand
CCGCACGCCGGTCTCCTCGGCCACCTCGCGCAACGCGGCGTCGGCCGGCTGCTCGCCCGGGTCGATGATGCCGGTCACGGGCGTCCAGGCGCCGGTGTCGCTCCGGCGGACCAGCAGCACCTGGTCCTCGTGCAGCACGACCGCGGTCACCCCGGACAACCACAGCGGCTCGGTGCCGATCTTCTCGCGCAGCGCGAGGACGAACTCAGGGGTTGGCATCGGTCCAGCATATGCGTGGGACGCCGGCCACCGGAGGGGTCGCTGCGCGACCGGCGCCGCGCAAACGCGTCGGCACTTCCGGCGTGCCGGGCATGCGGCGGACGGCCATAACCCCATAAAGTCTATAGGTAATAAGGATAATCCCAAGGAGAGGTAAGCAGCCATGTCCGGCTCCACGTCCTGGCCTAGCCTCGGTTCCATGTCGATCGACGAGAACGCCCTGCTCCCCGATCCCGGCCGCGCCGTCGTGGCGGTCGAGCCGCCGGTCCCGGCGCACGGCCACTGGGCCGGGGCGCCGAGCGCCGTCGCCGCGGACGGGCTGATCTACCTCGCCTACCGCCTGCGCCGCCCGGTCGGTGAGGGCCGCGGGTACGCGGTCGTCGTCGCCCGCTCGTCCGACGGCGAGCGTTTCGAGCCGCTGACCACGATCACCCGCGAGGAGATGGACGCCGAGTCGCTGGAGCGGCCCGCCCTGGTCCGCACCCCGCAGGGACGCTGGCGGCTGTACCTGAGCTGCGCCACGCCCGGCACCAAGCACTGGCGGGTGGAGGTCGTCGAGGCCGCCGACCCCGCCGCGTTCGACCCGCGCACCCGCACGACGGTGCTGCCCGGCGACCCCAAGACCGGGGTCAAGGACACCGTGATCGTGCGGCGCGGCGACGTGTGGCACCTGTGGGCCTCCTGCCATCCGCTGGCCGACCCCGACGAGGCCGACCGGATGGTGACCGACTACGCCACCAGCGCCGACGGCCTGGACTGGACCTGGCACGGCACCGCCCTGACCGGCCGCCCCGGCCTGTGGGACGCCCGCGGCGTCCGGATCAGCGCCGTGCGCTTCGACGGCGACCGGGTCGTGGCCTTCTACGACGGCCGCGGCAGCGCGGAGGAGAACTACGAGGAGCGCACCGGCGTGGCCGTGGGCGCCGACCCCGACGCGCTGGCCGCCCTGAGCGACCGGCCCGCCGCGATGTCGCCGCACCACGGCGGCGGCCTGCGCTACCTCACCTTCGTCGACCTCCCGGACGGCGGCCTGCGCCTCTACTACGAGTACACGCGCGCCGACGGCGCCCACGACCTGCGCACGGAACTCCGCCCGCCCCACTGACCGGCCCGCTCACCGGCCCGTCCCGGGGCGGCGTCGCGATCAGGGGGGCGCGGTCAGGGGGCGCGGCCGTTTCTGGCCTGGCGCTGGCCGGGCGGCCGGCTGCCGACCAGCCCGCCCGAACGTTCCCGCGGCCGCAGCCAGTCGCTGAAGTCCTCGCCGGTGACCTGCTGGAGCAGCTCGACGTCCGCCGCGAAGTAGGGGATCAGGCGCTGCCGCTGCGCCCACTCCAGCGGCCGGCGGGCCCGGCCGCGCCGCTGGAGCAGCCGCTCCAGCGGCCCGGACAGGGCCGCGGGAAGGGTGCGGCGCAGGGTGGACAGCAACGCGTGCCGCGCGCCGGGGTCCGGGTGCGCGGTCACGTTCTCCCTCGGGACGCCGGTGAGCAGCCCCTGCCGCACGCCGAGGAAGCCGCAGATGCGGTCCAGGGTCTCGGCCGGACGGTCCACGATGTCCCGGTAGCGGAAGATGAGCACCTGGTCGCGGGGGAACAGGGTGAACAGGTGGGCGAGCTGCCCGCCGTACCGGCCGAGGGCGGTGTAGTGCCAGAAGTGCGCCCAGCCGGCCGCGATGCGCTCCGGCTCGGCCTCGCAGGCGCGGACGAGGTCGCCGATCGGCTCCAGGCCGGCCGACCACAGGTGGGTCCAGTTGGAGTGGGCGCGCTCGACCGGGTCGCGCAGGCTCACGATGAGCCGGACGTGCGGGATCGTCTCCCGGATGCGGCGCTGGGCGTCCAGGTCGTACAGGTAGAAGGGGGTGGACTCGCCGGCGAGGGTGCCGGGGGGAGCGGCGGCGAACAGCGCCTCGTAGTCCGCGCGCCGCCAGACGTGTTCCCGGTAGGTCTCGGCGTCGCCCGGTCCGCCCCGTCCGGGCGGTGGCCCGTCGGTGAGGAAGAACTTCGGCTCCTTGATGGGCGACAGGAACAGGTCGGGGTGCGGGTGCAGCGCGGTGTGCAGCGCCGTCGTCCCCGCTTTGGGCACTCCCGCGATCAGGAAATCGGGCAAGGGCACCGTCAGCCTCCCAGTGACGAGAACCGGTATTGCCAGATTTTCCTACCAAAAGTGTAGGAAGCCAAGTGGCTCCCGCGACGTCACCGTCGGGCGGGCGAGACGGACGCGGCGGCCCCGTCCCCGGCCGTCCGGCCGCCGCGACGTCCGGGCAGCGCCATGGTGACGGCCGCGGCGGCCAGCGCAGCCCCGCAGCCGACCAGCATCCCGGTACGGAAGCCGGCCTCCGACGGCAGCGTGTGCGCGCCCAGCCGGATCGTCAGCTGCGACAGGATCACGCCGACGACCGCCGCCGAGACCGTCGTCCCGATCGAGCGCATCAGGGTGTTGAAGCTGTTGGCCGCGGCCGTCTCCGACCGGGGCACCGCGCCCATGATGAGGGCGGGCATCGCCCCGTAGGCCAGGCCGACCCCGAGGCTGCACACGCAGGTGACGACCAGCATGCCCCAGGCCGACCCCAGCAGGCCCATGGAGGAGCCGTAGCCGAGCGCCATGACCAGGCTCCCGGCGATCAGGGTGACCTTCGGGCCGCGGGCGGCCGACAGCCGGGCGCCGAGCGGCGAGACCACCATCATCATCAGGCCGGAGGGGGCCATCCACAGGCCGGCGGCCAGCATCGACTGGCCCAGCCCGTAGCCGGTGGCCGCGGGGAGCTGGAGGATCTGCATGACGATCAGCGCCTGGGCGTACATCGAGAAGCCGACCATGATGGAGGCGAGGTTGGTCAACAGCACCTGCCGCCGGGCGGTCACCCGCAGGTCCACCAGCGGCTCCGCGGCGCGCAGCTCCCACAGGGCCCATGCCGGCAGGATCAGCGCGGCCGCGCCGAGCAGCCCGAGCGTGGTGCCGCTCGCCCATCCCCAGTCGGCGCCCTTGGAGACGCCCAGCAGCAGGCACACCAGCCCCGCGCCGAGGCCGAGCGCGCCCGGCACGTCCAGCCGCCCGGCCGCGCCCTCGCGGGGCAGCGGGGGAGTGGGCGGCACCAGCACCCGGATCAGCACCGCGATCAGCACGCTCAGCACGGCCGAGCCCCAGAACAGCACCCGCCAGCTCGCGTACTCGGCGACCGCGGCCGAGACCGGCAGGCCGAGGGCCCCGCCGATGCCCATGGACGAGCTCATCAGCGCGATCGAGGGGCCGAGCCGGTCGGGCGGCAGCAGGTCGCGCAGGGCGCTGATGCCGAGCGGGATCAGGCCCATGCCCATGCCCTGTAACCCGCGCCCGACGATCATGGGGGCGAGCGACCCGGCCAGCGAGCAGATCACCGACCCGGCGATCAGCGGCGCGGTGCAGACGAGCATCATGCGGCGCTTGCCGTACAGGTCGCCGAGGCGTCCGGTGACCGGCGTGGCGACCGCGCCGGCCAGCAGGGTGGCGGTGATCACCCAGGAGGCGTCGGAGGCGGTGCCGCGCAGCAGCCGCGGCAGCTCGCCGATCAGCGGCACGACCAGGGTCTGCATGAGCGAGGCGACGATGCCGGCCACCGCCATCACGCTGACGATGCCGCCGGGGCGGGCGGTGGATGTGGAGCCCCCCACGTTGTTCTCCCGTCGTCGAAGGATGTGCACGCTACACATCATGTGTTACGTACACAATTCATGTAAGGTGCACATATCTCGCGAAAGGGGGGATTGGGATGGAAAAGCCCACACATCTCATCGAGTTCGAGACGATGTTGCTCGGCCGGCACCGGCACTACGACCGTAGTGCCCACCTCCTGCTGCGGCGGCTGCACGGCTCGGGCCCGATGTCCATCGGGCAGCTCAGCGACGCCTTCGGCCTGGACGTCTCCACCCTCAACCGGCACACCTCGGCCCTCCTGCGCGCCGGCCTGGTCGAACGCATCCCCGACCCCGAGGGCGGCATCGCCCGCAAGTTCCGCCTCACCGCGGAGGGCGAGCGCAGCCTCACCGAGGAGCGCGAGCGGAACGTGCGCGGCCTGGAGAAGGTGATGGCCGACTGGTCGCCGGAGGACGTCGCCGCCTTCGCCGCCTACCTCAGGCGCTTCAACACCGACATCGAACGCCTGGCCGGCCGCCCCTGGCCGCGTGCCTGAGCCGGGCCGCCCGGTCCTGGACACGCGCGAGGGCCCCCCGCCGGGACGGGCGGGGGGCCCTCAACGCGTGGGCACCGGTGTGCGTGTCGCCTCTCGGCGAGGTGCACAACGCGGCTCCAGCCGAACGGTAGTCCGCGAAGGCGATAGGTGAGGCCCGGGGACACTGGGCACACCGGCCACGAGGGATGTAACGGCGGCCGCCGCCGGGATGTTCCCGGCAGATCAGGCGAAGTGCATGACGATGGCCAGGCCGACGAGGTGCGTGACCACCACCACGACCAGCAGCGTGACGAACACGAACTTGGCCGGGCCGTGCTCGAAGTGCTTGCCCTCCTTCAGCGGAGGCAGCTTGGCCTGACGCTCGGCGATGCGCTCCTCCAGCGGCTTGCGGTGAAACATGAGGTGTCCCTCTTTCGGCGGCCCGGCCACGGGTACGATTTGTGTGGCATCGATTTGCAGGCTATTAGTTTGTACACAAAGTAAGTTACCAGACGGCATCGGAGGCGTACACGCATGGAGCCTGTGACAGAGGCGACAGACCTGCTGGCGCTCGACCGGCAGGTGTGCTTCGCCCTCAGCATCGCCTCGCGCAGCGTGATCGGCCTCTACCGGCCGCTCCTGCAACCCTTCGGGCTGACCCACCCCCAGTACCTGGTGATGCTGGCCCTCTGGCAGCACGAGCCGCTGTCGGTCAAGGAGCTGGGCGAGCTCCTGCAGCTCGACCCCGGCACGTTGTCCCCGCTGCTCAAGCGGCTGGAGGCGCTGGGCTACGTCCACCGCGAGCGCAACAGCAAGGACGAGCGCGCCCTGGCCGTCACTCTGACGCCCGCCGGACGGCAGCTCAGGGCCGAGGCGGAGAAGATCCCGCCGGCCATCGTCGCCCGGCTCGGCATGGACCTCGACGAGCTCCAGGACCTGCACGCCGCGCTGATGCGCCTGATCGCCTCGGCCCGCCGCGACGCCTGACCCCGCCCGCCGCCCGCCGCACAGCGCAAGCCGCACGCCGCCGATAAGCAACCGCAGTTGACTACGTCCAGAATAGTCAACTACGGTTGCTCGCGTTCGCGGATCCGATTCGTGTCGCTGGAGGCAGCATGTCCATGATTCACGCCGACCGTCCGAGGTTGCGGCAGGTGCTCGACCGGCTGGTGGCCGGCGACCGCGGGCCCGGCGTCGTGGCCGAGGTCCGGGACGGCGACGACCCGCCGTGGTTCGGCGCCGCGGGCGTGGCCGACCTGGAGACCGGCCGCCCCCGCGGCCCCGGGGAGCACTTCCGCATCGGCAGCTTCACCAAGGCGTTCGTCGGGACCGTCGTGCTGGGCCTGGCGGCCGACGGCGACCTGGCCCTGGACGCTCCCATGACCACCTGGCTGCCGGGTGTCGTCGAGGAGTACTTCCCCGACGCCGACGCCGCCCGCATCACCCTGCGGCTGCTGCTCAACCACACCAGCGGCCTGCCGGACGCGATCCCCGGCCAGGAGACCCCGCCCGCCGGGAAGCCGGGCGAGCGGTTCGTCTACTCCAAGGTCAACTACAACCTGGCCGGGATGATCGTCGAGGCGGCGTCCGGCTCGACGCTCGCCGAGCAGATCGACCGGCGCGTCGCGGCCCCGCTGGGGCTGACCGGGACGTACCTGCCCGCGGCCGGCGAAGGGCTGCGCGACCCGCACGCCCGCCACTACTCCGGCCAGGACGAGACCGGCCAGGAGACGGTCCGCCACGACGTGACCGACGCCGACCTGTCATGGGCCTGGGCCGCCGGCGGCATGGTCTCGACCACGGCCGACCTCCACCGCTTCCTGGCCGCCCTGCTGGGCGGGCGGCTGCTCCCGCCCGCCCAGCAGGAGGAGATGTTCACCACCGTGCCCACCGAGGGCGCCGGCTGGGTGCCCGGCGCCCGGTACGGGCTCGGCGTCTACTCCCAGCGGTTCCCGTCCGGCGTCACGCTCTGGGGCGGGGGCGGCTACATCCAGGGGTCGATGACGTACGCGATGGGCGACCGGCAGGGCGGCCACGCCCTGGTCGCCAACGTGAACGGCGACTGGGGCGACTTCCTGGGGACCTGCGCCGACCTGTTCCAGGCCGAGTTCGGCTGACGGCGCGGGCCCCCGCCCCACCGGCTCAGACGAGCCCGGGGACGGCCACGTCGGCCGTCCTGACCTCGCCCGTCCGGCCGGCGAACATCTCCGCCATCCGCTCGACGCCCGGGAACACCGCGACGGTCATGAACAGCGTCCGGCCGTCCGGGCCGCCGAGCGCGGCGGCGAAACAGGCCCGGTCGAGCTCGATCCGGTCGGTCACCTCGCCGCCCTCGCGCACCCGTACGCAGGCGGACCCCTGTTCGTCGTCCACCTGGGTCCAGATCGCGCCCTCGGCGTCCATGCAGATGCCGTCGCCGCCGATGGGCGCCCACACCCGGCGGCCGGACAGCCCGCCGTCCGCGTCGATGTCGAACGCCGTCAGCCGCCGCGTCCAGGACTCGGCGACGATCAGCGTGGAGCCGTCCGGGGTCACCACCATCCCGTTGGGGAAGTACAGGTCCTCGGCGACCACCCGGGCCTCGCCGCCGGGGCCGACCAGGGCGATCACGCCGGGCGCGAAGTCGGCCCGGCCGAAGTCGAAGCCGACGCAGTTCACGTAGATCCGGCCGCGGCCGTCCACGACGACCTCGTTCGGCCCGGCCGGCAGCTCGCCCAGGTCGGCGTGGACGGACGTCGTGCCGTCCGGCTCCACGCGCAGCAGCTCGTGCTCGCCGGTCACCAGCAGGCGGCCGTCGGGCAGCCGGCCGAGGCAGAACCCGGCGGGTTTCGGGCCGCGGGCGACCACTTCGCGCTCGCCGTCCGGGGTGACGGCGACGATCTCCTGCACCCCCCAGTGGGCGAACCACAGCCTGCCCTCGTGCCAGCGCGGCGACTCGCCCACGCACAGCCCGGTCACCAATGTCTTCGTCTCGGTCATGTCGTCATGCCTCCTTCTGCCCTCTACACGAAGGACGGGGGCCCGGATCGACATCGCCGGGAAGAAAAAAATCGCCGGGAAGAAAAAGATTCGCGCCGGATCTACAGGGCGGCGCGGGCGCGCTCGGCCAGCGCGGCGCGGTCGATCCCCGCCAGGGCCAGCGCCCGCGGGACCGTGCCCACCTCGGCCTGCAGGACGCCGAGCAGCACGTGGACCGGCCGCAGGTCCTTCTTGCGATGGGTGGCGGCCAGCCGCTCCATCGCCAGCCTGACCGACGCCCCGAGCTGCGGACGCCGCTCGGGGTCGGGCGTCGAACGCAGGTCGAAGGCGGCCGCCGACACCCCGGCCGCGGCGAGGCTGTGCTCGAACTCCCGCCGCAACGCCGCCCGCACCCCCGCCTGGTCGAGCCCGGCCTCGGCGAGGATCGCCCGCGCCGCGGTGTCCTGCGGCGCCGCCATGGCCAGCAGCACGTGGTGGGCCTCGATCGTGGGGGAGCTCTCCGCGCGCGCCTCGGCCTCCCCCCGGATCAGCACGTCGTGCAGGTAGCGGTCGAAAGCGCCGCTCATGCCCGCCTCCTCAGCTCGACCCCGGCCGCGATGAGCCGCTTGGCGTGCTTCTTGTGGACCGCCTGGCGGGTGACGCCGAGCGCCTCGGCCACCTGCGGCCAGCTCCAGCCCGCCCGCATCGCCTGCTCCACGGCGGCGTCCTCCAGCTGGTCGGCCAGGCGGCGCAGCGCGACCACGGCGGCGAGCGCGTCCGCGGGCTCCTTGACTGACATTCCAGCCACCCTAGGCGTCCGCACCGGTACAGGCAATTCAGGTTGCTTAAACGGGGCCGATGCGTCACACCGGGAGCCACCGGGTAGGGCCAGGGATGCCATGAGCACGATCGAGAACGCCGGGGCCGCCGCCTACCGCATCCCCACCGACCAGCCGGAAGGCGACGGCACGCTGGCCTGGCGGTCCACCACCATGGTCGTCGTCACCCTGACCGCCGCGGGCGTCACCGGCACCGGCTGGACCTACGCCCCGGCCGCCGCCGCCTCGGTCGTCACCGAGCTGCTGGCCGGCGTCCTGACCGGCGCGGACGCCGCCGACATCCCCGCCCTGCATGCCGCGATGGTCCGGCAGGTGCGCAACGCGGGCCGTCCCGGCGTCGCCGGCTACGCCGTCTCGGCCGCCGACGTGGCGCTGTGGGACCTCAAGGCGCGCCTGCTCGGCCTGCCGCTGACCCGCCTGTTCGGCGCCGCCCGGCCCGAGGTCCCGCTGTACGGCTCGGGCGGCTTCACCACCTACGACGACGAGGCCACCACCGCCCAGCTCGCCCACTGGGTCCACGAGCGGGGCATCGGCCGCGTCAAGATCAAGATCGGCGAGTCGTCCGGCACCCGCCCCGACCGCGACCTGCACCGCGTGGCCCTGGCCCGCCGCGTCATCGGCGACCGGGCCGAGCTGTACGTCGACGCCAACGGCGGCTACACCGCCAAACAGGCCGTCCGCCTGGCCGCGCGCATGCGCGAGCACGACGTGACCTGGTTCGAGGAGCCCGTCTCCTCCGACGACCTGCCGGGCCTGCGGCTCGTCCGCGAGCGGGCCGCCCCCGACGTCACCGCCGGCGAGTACGGCTGCGACCCCGCCTACTTCACCCGCATGTGCCAGGCCCAGGCCGTCGACTGCCTCCAGGCCGACGCCACCCGCTGCGGCGGCTACACCGGCTGGTTCGCCGCCGCCGCGATCGCCGCGGGCCACAACCTGCAGGTGTCCGCCCACTGCGCGCCCAACCTGCACCTCCCGGCCGCCGCGAGCACCGCCAACCTGCGCCACGTCGAATGGTTCCACGACCACCAGCGCATCGAGGCCGAGCTGTTCGACGGCGCCGCCGACCCCTCCGGCGGCCTGGCCCGCCCCCGGCCCGACGCCCCCGGCCACGGGCTGGAGCTGCGCGCCGCCGCCGCCGAACCCCACCGCGTGGCCTGACGGAAGGAGCGGGCGCCGATGCGGATCGAGGACTACGCCCTGATCGGCGACATGCACACCGCCGCGCTCGTCGGCCGCGACGGCTCGATCGACTGGTTGTGCCTGCCCCGCTTCGACTCGCCCGCCTGCTTCGCCGCGCTGCTCGACGGCCCGTCCGCCGGACGCTGGCTGCTGGCCCCCGCCAGCGGCGGCCGGGCCACCTCCCGCGGCTACCGCGAGGGCACCCTCATCCTGGAGACCACCTGGGACGGCCCCGGCGGCAGCGTCCGGGTGGTGGACTTCATGCCGCCCCGCGGCGAGGCCCCCGACGTGGTGCGGATCGTCGAGGGCGTGCGCGGCCGGGTCGAGATGACCATGGAACTGGTGCTGCGCTTCGACTACGGCCACGACGTCCCCTGGCTGCGCTACGAGCCCGGCGTGCTGGCCGCGGTCGCCGGCGGCGACGCCACCTGGTTGCGCACCCCCGTCGAGCTGTGCCCGGACGCCGACCGGCACCGCACCACCGCCTCCTTCACGGTGGGGGAGGGGCAGCGGGTGCCGTTCACGCTGACCTGGCAGCAGTCGTGGCTGCCGCGCCCGGAACCGGTCGACCCGCCCGAGGCCCTGGCCGACACCGAACGGCTGTGGCGCGAGTGGGCCCGCCGGTGCGGCTACCGGGGTGACTACGACGAGGCCGTCCGCACGAGCCTGCTCACCCTCAAGGCCCTCACCTACGCCCCCACCGGCGGGCTCGTCGCCGCCGCCACCACCTCGCTGCCCGAGCGGCTGGGCGGCCCGCGCAACTGGGACTACCGCTACTGCTGGCTGCGCGACGCCAGCTTCACCCTCCAGGCCATGATGACCGCCGGCTACGACGCCGAGGCGCGCGCCTGGCGCGAATGGCTGCTGCGGGCCGTCGCCGGGCACCCCGCCGACCTGCAGATCATGTACACCGTCGAGGGCGGCCGGCGCATCGCCGAATGGACCGCCGACTGGCTGTCGGGTTACGAGGGGTCCCAGCCGGTACGCGTCGGCAACGCCGCCTCCGGCCAGTTCCAGCTCGACGTCTACGGCGAGACCCTCGACTGCCTGCACCTGGCCCGCCGGTCCGGCCTGGCCGTCGACGACGAGGCCTGGGACGTCCAGAACGCCCTGATGAACTACCTCGAAGGCATCTGGGACCGGCCCGACAACGGGCTGTGGGAGACCCGGGGGCCGCGCCGCCAGTTCGTGCACTCCAAGGTGCTGGCCTGGGTCGCGGCCGACCGCATGATCCAGGCCGTCGAGGCGTTCGGCCGCGACGGCCCGGTCGGCCGCTGGCGCGCCCTGCGCGAACGCATCCACCAGGACGTCTGCGCCCACGGCTACGACGCCGAACGCAACACCTTCACCCAGTACTACGGCTCGACCGGCCTGGACGCGGCCCTGCTGCTCATCCCGCGCCTCGGCTTCCTGCCGCCCGGCGACCCGCGCGTCGTCGGCACCGTGGACGCGATCGCCCGCGACCTCGTCCACGACGGTCTCGTCCTGCGCTACCGGGCCGAGGACGAGGAGATCGACGGCCTGCCCGGCGGCGAGGGCACCTTCCTGGCCTGCTCCTTCTGGCTGGCCGACGCCCTGGCCGCGACCGGCCGCCGGCGCCGGGCCACCGAGCTGTTCGAACGGCTGCTCGGCCTGCGCAACGACGTCGGCCTGCTGTCGGAGGAGTACGACACCGTGCACCACCGGCAGGTCGGCAACTTCCCGCAGGCCTACAGCCACGTCTCGGTGATCAACAGCGCCACCGTGCTGTCGGGCAGGTTCAGGCCTGGGCGCCCTCGGCATCAAGCCGGGTGAAGGTGGCCCCGCGCAGCACGGCGCGGGCGCCGAGCACGTGCCCGTCGCACATCCTGGTCACCGTCCCGGCCTGGTCGGTCACCTTCCACCGGACCAGCTCCTGGCAGGGCCGGCCGGCCCGGTCCTGCGGCCAGGTGCGGTGGCAGACCCGGCACTCGGTGACGTCGGCCCGGTAGGACAGGGTGTTGCCGTGCTCGGGGCAGACGCCCCACGGCATGCCGCAGACCTGCTCGCGCTGCGCCCGCAGCCGGGCCAGGTCGCCGGCCGCCCGTTGCAGGTCCTCGCCGCCCCGGTCCAGCCAGTCGGCGGCGTGCCGCGCGGCCCTGAGCTGGTCGCCCTCGGGGGATCCGGCGGGCTCGGTGTCGCACAGCGAGCGCACCTCGGCGGCGAGATCCTGAGCGCGGCGCGCGAGGTCGCGCAGCTGGGCGGGGGTGACAGTCATGAGGGCTCTCATCTCGTCAGGGCCGGGCGGCAACGGTGGGCGACGGTCACGCGACGGAACGGCCGGCCGGCCGCTCCCGCCCTCCAGTCTCCTCAGCCCGGCGCGCTCGTGGCGCGCTGGCGGCCCACGAGTTCGCGCGCCTGACGGCCGGGGGCGTCAGGACGTGGGGACGCCGCTGTAGGCGGGCCCGAAGAACACCAGCGTCACCAGGTCCTCGGTGACGTCGTGGAAGCGGTGCTCCTCGCGGGCCGGGACGAACAGGGTGCTGCCGGGGCCGACCTCGATGGTGACGCCGCCCGAGGTGAAGGAGGCGCGCCCGCTGGTGACGACGTAGATCTCGTCCTCGGCGTGCGGCGACTGGCCGTCGACGGCGCCGGCCGGGATGGAGTACGTGCCGAAGCTGAGCGCGGGCACGCTCAGGTGCTCGGCGAAGTTGGCGGAACCGTCCGGGGCGGGCTCGAACCGGCCGCTGTCGATGATCTCCATGGACCGTGATCCTCTCATGCCGGCGCGGGCGGGCTCTCCGGCGTGGAGATGCTTGCGGCTTGCCCTAAATGTGAGTAAATGTCACGTCATGTGGCGTGGCTGGAGTGGCCGGTTGTCCGCGGCCGTCAGGCGTGAGCTGTCGTACGTGCGCGGGCAGGCCGCCGGGCTGGCCAAGCCGGGGTCGTACCAGCGGTTGCAGGCGTTGCAGATCGCCAAGGCGACGCTGGCGGCGGTGCTGGCCTGGCTGACGGCCAGCCGGCTGCTGGCGCTCGGCGCCACCTGGATCGCCCCCGCCACCGCGGTGATCATGGTGCACGCCACCGTGTACCGCACGCTCACCAACGGCCTGCGCCGGGTCGCCGCGGTCGGCGCCGGGGTCATCCTGGCCGGCAGCATCGGGCACCTGCTCGGCCTGGGCGTGCTCAGCCTGGTCCTGGTCGTGCCGCCCGCGCTGGTCGCCGCCCGCTGGCACCGCATGGGCAACCACGGCTCCGACGTCGCCACCACCGCCGTGCTGCTGCTCTCCTTCGCCGCCGCCTCCCAGGAGCGCTACCTGCTGGCGTACGTGCTGGCCACGGCCATCGGCGCGCTGAGCGGGGCGCTGGTCAACAGCGTGCTGTGGCCGCCGCTGTACCGCGACCGGCCCGACGCGGCCGTGCGCCGCCTGGCCCGCGAGCCGCGCAGGACCACGAGCAGCTGCTGCGCCGGCTGACCACGCTGGCCGCGCACGTGCACACGATCGTGCACGCCCTGGCCCACCTGGAACACCACGACGGGCCCTCGACCGACGTCAGCCCCGACTACGCCCGCGACTACGCCGACCTCCTGGACGTCCTGGGCGACGCCCTGACCGCCACCGTACGCCGCGACCCGGACCTCGGGAGGGCCCGCACCCTGCTCGGCCGGGCGGAGGCGCAGGCGAGCCGCATCCACGACCAGATGACGACGGAGATCCAGAAGGGCGAGGTCGCCCACCCGGCCGGCTGGGCGCTGAGCGGCAGCCTGCTCACCGACGCCGAACGCATCCTGACGGTCCTGACCGACATCCTGGCGGCCACGCCCGGCGGCCAGGACGACGACAACCGCCCCTCGCCCGCCACCCACCCCTGACCCGTCCGACCGGCCCCCGTTTGCCCGGAGAGCCGTCGCACGGCACACTCGGGAACCATGCCCATCAGGTCGTTCCCCGAGCCGGACGTGCCCGCGCACCTGCTGGCCCAGGTGCGCGACCTGCAACGGGAGGCCTGGCCCGGCCACGACTTCCCCGCGCCCGACGGCGGCGGCCCCGCGCACGACCCCGCCCTCGCCCCCCGCACCATGCTCCTCCTCGACGAGCGCGACGGGCGGGACGAGGGCGACCGGCGGGACAAGGGCGACGGGCGCGACGAGGGGACGGTCCTGGCCGCCCTGGACATCCTGTCCAAGACCCTCACCCATGCCGGCCACCGGTTCCGCGCCGCGGGCCTGAGCACCGTGGTGACCAGGAAGGCCGCCCGCGGCCGGGGGCACGGCCGCCGCCTGGTGGGCGCCGCGCGTGCGGCCATCGCCGAAGCGGGCTTCGACGTCGCCCTGTTCACCTGCGACCGGCCGCTCCAGGGCTTCTACGAGAGCGCCGGCTGGTCGGCGATCCCCGGCGCGGTGCTGGTCGGCGGCACCCCGCAGGCGCCCTTCCCCAGCGACCTGCCCGGGTTCGACAAGGTCACGATGGGCGACTTCCCCTCACCCCACGGCCGGGCGCACCGGCTGTCGTTCCACCACGCGCGCATCGCGCTCCATCCCGGGGAGATCGACCGGCTCTGGTGAGCCCGCCTCAGGCGTCCCGACCTCGCCGGACCAGCGGCAGGAAGACCTCGTCCACGATCTCCACGAGGACGTCGTCAGGCGCGCTGGGCGCCCCTCGCACCACGAACTCGTTGCGCAGCAGCACGATGGCCACCGTGGCGACCCTCGGGCGCAGCGACTCGGGTGCGGCCTCGCCGCGGGCCACCGCCCGTTCGAGGACGGCCAGCCAGGGCGCGGCCACCGCGTCGTCCGACTGCTCCTGGAGCTGGGCCAGCAGCTCGGCGGCGCCGCCCGCGGCGGCGATCAGGTCGCGCAGGATCGCGCCGAGCGGCGAGCTCCAGTAGCGGTTGGCCCGGCGCAGCAGCTCCAGGGCGTCGCCGCGCAGCTCGCCGGTGTCGGGCGGCGAGACCGTCGTGGCCAGCCGTTTGTAGGCGGCGACGCCGAGGGCCAGGCGGCCCGGCCAGCGGCGGTAGATGGCGTTCTTGTTGGTGCCGGCGCGGGCGGCGACCTTGTCCATGGTCAGCCCGGCGAAGCCCGACTCGGTGAGCTCGTCGGCCGCCGCGCTCAGGATCGCCTCCTCCAGCGCCACCCCGCGCCGCCGTGTCCGCCCGCCTGCCTCGGCCATCGCCACCCTCCTCGATCTGAGGGTACCGACCGTACCTCATATAGGCTAAGGTACGGTCAGTACCGTAAATGAGAAGGGAACGCCCATGCGTGCCAAAGGCATCAGCTACGACACCGGGTTCGTCGTCAACGGGACGATCGGCCACCCGGGGTTCGACCCCGACGTGGTGGCGCGCGAGATGCGCGTCATCCGGGACGACCTGCACTGCACGGCCGTCCGCGTCATGGGCGGCGACCCCGACCGCCTGGAGATCGCCGCCGGTCATGCCGCCGACCTCGGGCTGGAGGTCTGGTTCTCGCCCTATCCGCTGGAGCTGACCGAGGAGGAGATGCTGGCGCTGTTCGCCGACTGCGCCGAGCGCGCCGAACGGCTCAGGCGGCGCGGCGCCGAGGTGGTCTTCGTCACCGGCGCCGAGCTGTGCCTGATGAGCAAGGGCTTCCTGCCCGGGGACGACATCGACGAGCGGGTCGCCCTGCTGAGCCGTCCGGAACGGGTGCGCGAGCTGGTCGGCGGCGTGCGCACGCGGGTCAACGACTTCCTCGGGCGGGCGGTGGCCGTCGTGCGCGAGCGGTTCGGCGGCCGGGTGACGTACGCCTCCGTGCCGCTCGAAGGCGTCGACTGGACGCCGTTCGACCTCGTCTCCGTGGACCTCTACCGGTCGGCCGAGATCGTGGACGTGTTCGAGCAGGGCGTGCGCAGCCTGGTCGCGGAGGGCAGGCCGGTCGCGATCACCGAGTTCGGCTCGGCGACCTACCGCGGCGCGGGCGACCGGGGCGCGCTCGGCCTGGAGATCGTCGAGTACGCACCGGGCACCCGAGAGCCCGTCCGGCTGACCGGCGAGCACGTCCGCGACGAGGAGGGCCAGGCCGCGTACGTGCGCGAGCTGCTGGAGCTCTTCGAGGCCGCCGGCGTGGACAGCACCTTCGTGTTCACCTTCGCGCTGCGCGACCACCCGCACCGCCCCGACGGCGACCCCCGCGACGACCTGGACCTGGCCAGCTACGGCGTCGTCAAGGTCTATGAGGACCGCTCCGGCGGCGCCTACCCCGGCCTGCCCTGGGACCCCAAGGCCGCCTTCGCCGCCGTCGCCGGCCACTACGCCAAGCACTGACATGACGCTCCCTGCCACTGCACTCGGCCGCACCGGCCTGCGCGTGAGCCGCCTCGGCTACGGCGCCATGGAGCTGCGCGGCCCTCGCGCCTGGGGCCCGCCGGTGTCCGACGACGCGGCCCGCGCCGTGCTGAACGAGGCCCTCGACGCCGGCGTGAACCTCATCGACACCGCGCCCGACTACGGCGACGCCGAGGAGCACATCGGCCGCTGGATCGCGCACCGCCGCGACGAGTTCGTCCTGGCGGGCAAGTGCGGCTGCCCCCTCGCCGAGGCCGACCCCGCGCACGACTACACGAGGGCGAACGTGCGCGCGGGCGTCGAGCGGAGCCTGCGCCGGATGCGCACCGGCCATCTCGACGTCCTGATGGTGCACCTCAGCCCGAGCGTCTCGGTGATGGCGGCCGAGGACACCATCGCCGGGATGCGGGAACTCCAGGACGAGGGCCTGATCCGCTTCACCGGCATGTCGGGGGAGCTGCCGCACCTCCCCGAGCACATCGCGACGGGCGCGTTCGACGTGTTCCTGCTGCCCTACTCGGCGCTCGACCGCTCCCACGAAGGGCTCGTCGGGGCCGCCGCGGCGAGCGGGGCGGGCACGATCGCCCGCGGGGCGGTGGCCCGCTCGCTCGCGCCGCCGCCCGAGGCCGTGCCCGAGCCGGTGCGCCGGCCGCTGGCGCAGCGCCACGCCCGGCTCGCCGCCGCCCGCCTGGAGGAGCTGGCGGACGGCGCGCCGGTGACCGAACTGCTGCTCCGGTTCATCCTCGGCCATCCGGAGCTGCACTCGGTGATCGTCGGCTCGGCCCGGCCGGAACACCTGCGGGCCAACGTCGCCGCCGCCCGCAAGGGCCCCCTGCCGCCCGACGTGGAGGCGGCCGTCCGCGCCCGCCTGGGCCCGGCGTAGGGGAGGCGGGTCACTGGTCGTCGAGGAAGGTGAGCACGGCCATGACCCGGCGGTGGCCGCCGTCGGAGACGGCCAGGCCGAGCTTGGCGAAGATGCTGCCGATGTGCTTGTGCACCGCGTTGTCGGTGATCGTCAGCCGTTCGCCGATCTCGGTGTTGCTCAGGCCCTGGGCCATCCAGGACAACACCTCCCGCTCCCGGCCGGTGAGGCTGTCCAGGCCGTGGCCCCGCCCGACCATGAGCTGGGCGATGACCTCGGGGTCCATGACCGTGCCGCCCGCGGCCACCCGGCGGACGTCCTCGACGAACTGGCTCACCCGGCTGACCCGGTCCTTCAGCAGGTAGCCGACGCCGCCGGAGCCGTGCGCCAGCAGTTCGCGGGCGTAGATGCGCTCGACGTACTGGGACAAGACCAGGATGGGCAGGGCGGGGTCGGCGCGCCGGAGGGCGACGGCGGCCCTGATGCCCTCGTCGCGGAACGACGGCGGCAGCCGCACGTCGGCGATCACCAGGTCGGGCCGGTGCTCGGTGACTGCGTCCAGCAGGGCGCCGGCGTCCGGCACGACCGCGGCCACCTCGATGTCCTTGCTGGTCAGGAGCAGTTCCAGCCCCGTGGACAGCAGGACGTTGTCCTCGGCGATCACGACGCGCACGGCAGCTCCACGACGAGACGGGTGGGCCCTCCTGGAGGGCTGTCGATGGACAAGGTACCGTCGAGCGCGGCGGCCCTCCTGCGGATGCCGGTGACGCCGGTGCCGCGGCTCTCGTCCACGCCGCCCCTGCCGTCGTCGCAGACCTCGATGCGCAGCACGCGTCCGGACGCCAGCCGTACGGTGACGTGGCCGGCGCCGCTGTGCTTGGTGGCGTTCGTGACCGCCTCGGCCACGATGAAGTAGGCCGCCGTCTCGACCGCGGCGGGCACGGCGCCGAGGCCGCTCACGTCCGTCTCGACGGGCAGGCCGGCCTTGGCCGTCACGGCGGCCACCGCGCCGGCCAGCCCCCTGTCGGCCAGGACGGGCGGGTACATCGTGCGGATCACCTGCCGCAACTCGGTCATCGCCTCCTCGGCGCCCTCGTGCGCGTCCTTCAGCAGCCGGCCGACGGGCCCGCCGTCGTCGTCGAGCGCCTCGCGGGCCATGGCCAGCCGCATCGCGATGGCGACCAGCCGGGCCTGGGTGCCGTCGTGCAGGTCGCGCTCGATGCGGCGCAGCTCGGCGGCGTGCGCGTCGAGGACGTTCGACCTGCTCTCGGTCAGCTCGCCGACCCGCTCGGCCAGCCGGTCGGCCTCCGAGGGGGCGAGCGCGGCCAGGCAGGCGCGGGCGTGCAGCCGGGCCAGCCGCGGCAGCGCCCACCAGGCCAGCGGCGCGGCCAGCACGATTTGCGCGACGCCCATGCCGATCGCCTGCTCCCATCCGGTGACCGGCAGGGCCACCAGCAGCCGCAGCGGGTCGTCCGCGGGGAACAACCACCACAGCGGGGCCTCCAGCACGGGGTTCACCAGCAGCCCGGCCACTCCGAGCGCGGCCAGCGCGGCGGGCAGGCCCACGACGACGTGCAGCGCCGTCCAGCGCAGGTCACGCCTGGCCCGCGTGCCCATCAGGAGCTGCCGCCACTGGTCGCGCACTCCGGTCACGGCGAGCGGTGCCGGACGCGCCGGCACGGCGACCCCCAGCACCGCGCCGGCCTGCACGCGCTGCCACTCGGTCCACCGGTGGAGCACCGCCATCATGCGCGGCACCAGGACCAGCCCCGCCCCGCCCACCGGGACGAGCGCGACGCCCACGGCCAGCAGCGCCAGCGAGACCATCGCCGCCAGGGCCGACGCGAACACGATCAAGTGATACCGAACGAACCGCCACAGAGCTTTCACGTCACGTCATGATCTTCCGGGCGGGTAGCTCCATGGCGAGGGACACAATCGTCATCACTGCCAGGATAGAGGCCGGGACCAGCCACAACGGCCCGGCAGGCAGCGGGCGGGCCAGGAAGCCCACGCTCAGCAGCACCAGCGGCACCGCCGACAGCACCAGCCCCGACAGCGACGCCCCGGCGCCCACGAGCAGCGCCTCCCAGCGCACCACGCGCCGGAGCTGACGCGGGGTCAGGCCGATCGCGCGCAGCCCGGCGAACTCCTCCCGGCGCGCGGTCGTCGTCGCCACCAGCCGGTTGGCGACCGCCACCAGCACGTAGCCCAGCAGCACGGCCAGCACGGCCACGTTCACCAGCGTCTGGGCCGAGGCCATGGCGGCCTGCGGTCCGGCGGCGTGGTCGTCGAAGTGCAGCCCGGGGCGGCTCGCGAGGTCGCCGAAGTCGGCAGGACGGGCCAGCACCGCGCTGTCCAGGCCGGTCGTCGTGTGCGCGGCGGCCAGGTCGCGGGAGACCACGATCGGGCCGAACCCGAGGCCGCGCCGGTAGGTGGCGGCCACCCGAGCCCGCACCCGCGCGCCGTCGCCCATGATCACGTTGATGCTTCCGCCGACCCGGCCCAGGCCCTCCTCCACCGCGACGGCCGCGCCCTTGAGGCCGGACAGGCCGCCGTCGGCGAGGTCCAGGTCGACCAGGCCCTCGGCGTCCGGGCCGAGCGCCATGGCGGGCGTGGCCATCAGAGCGGGGCTGTCGCCGGTCAGCATCGGCTCGGTGACCACGGTCGTCATCGCCATGCCCGCCGCCTTCGTCCGCGAGCGTACGTCGGCCAGCAGGCCGCGCGGGACGCCGCCGAGCTCAGGAGCGGTGATCGTGACGAGACCGCGCAGGCCCGAAGCGACCTCGTCGGCGCGCGCCTTGGCCATCGTGGTCTGGGAGAGCACCACGCTGAGGCCGAGCGTGAGGACCATGCCGAGCGCGGCCACGGCCCCGGCGGTGCGCAGCGCGTACCCGTGGGAGTTGTGCACCGCCATCCACAGCGAGCCGGGCAGCCGCGTCATGAGCCGCGAACCGGCCACCGCCCCGGCCGCCCCCTGAACCAGCCGCGGACCGGCCAGCGCCAGGCCGATCACCGCGACGATCGACGCGATGCCCGGACCGATCATGCCCGCCTCGCCCCGCATGAACAGCGGCGTCACGGACAGCGCCAGCGCGCCGAGCATGAGCAGCAGCCCCGCCCGGGTCCGCCCCGGCGACGGCATGCGCGGCTCGGGCAGCCCGGAGACCACCGGCATGCGCGAGACCCGCAACGACCCCGCCCAGGCGGCCACCCGCGTGACGCCGAGCAGCAGCAGCGTCGCGGCCACGGCCGGCAGCGGCCCGTACACCAGCGGCTGGTCCGCGCGCACCAGCCCGATCCCGGCCAGCAGCTCGCCGAAGCGGGCGGCCAGGAAGTAGCCGAGCGCGGCCCCGAACGGCACAGCGGGCAGCGCCGCCGCCGCGGCCTGGATGGTCACCAGCCTGCGCACCTGACGCGGCGTCGCGCCGGCCGCGCGCAGCAGGGCGAGGTCGCGGCGCTGCCGGTTGACTGACAGCGCCAGGCCGCCGCCCACCACGAACCCGACCACCAGCAGGCTGACCCCGCCGATCGAGGAGGGCAGGACCAGCAGCAGCCCGCGGCCGGCCGCCGCGCCCGGCGACTCCGCGTCGGCCCGGTCCAGGCCCGTGGCGTACGCGTAGCCGTCGCCCAGGCGGGCCTTCAACCGGGCGGCCAGCGTCTCGGGGGAGACGCCGGGCTCCGCGCGGACCGCGACGAGGTCCACCGTCCGCGCCCGGCCCGCCGTCCTGGCGGCCAGGGCGGTGGCGACGGCGTCGGTGAAGTACACGCCGGGGGCGTCCACCACGGCGCTCACCCGGTAGGTGCCCGGCGTGCCGGCCGCCGTCAGGCGCAGCCGGTCGCCGACCCGCGCGCCGCTCACCGCGATCTCGTCGGCGGCGCGCGGCGCCCGTCCGGCGGTGATGCGGCCGCTCAGCGCCAGGGACGACCAGCCGTGCCCGGCGGTGGCCGGGTCGGCGGTCCGCCCGGCCGTCCCGGACCCGACGGCGGCGGGAAAGGCGACGTCACCGGCCACGGCCGCGACGCCGGGCACCCCGGACGCCGAGGCGACCAGCGAGCCGGGGATCCTGGCGCGTTCGGGGAGCGCGATGTCCGGCTCCTCCTTCAGCGGGATCGTCTGCGGGGCCGAGACCAGCACGTCCGCGCCCGACAGCCGCAGGGGCGGCTGCGCGCGGAAGGCCGAGTCCACCAGCACGCCGGTCCCGGTCACCAGCGCCATCCCGCCCAGCACCGCCGCGAACACCACGACCAGCCCGCCCGCCTTGGCGAGCGCAAGTGCGAGCCTGATCATGCGACCCGCTCCGCGCTCAGCCGCGCCAGCCGTACGGCCAGGTCCTCGGCGGTCGGGGCGGGCAGGATGTCAAGGACCCGCCCGTCGGCCATGAGCACGGTGTCGTGCGCGCGGGCCGCGGCGGCCGGGTCGTGGGTGACCATGACGACGGTCTGGCCCAGGTCGTCGACCAGCTCGCGCAGCAGGTCCAGCACGTGGGCGGCGCTGCGCAGGTCGAGGGCGCCGGTGGGCTCGTCGGCGAACACCACGTCGGGGCGCGCGGCCAGGGCCCGGACGATCGCCGCCCGCTGCTGCTGGCCGCCCGACAACTCCGTGGGCAGGTGCCGCATCCGGTCGCGCAGGCCCATCCGGTCGACCAGCTCGCCGAGCCAGGCCCGGTCCGGGCGCACCCCGGCCATCCGCAGCGGCAGCGTGACGTTGTCCTCGACGGTCACGGTGGGCAGCAGGTTGTAGGACTGGAACACGTAGCCCAGGTGCTTCCTGCGCCACTCCGTGCGCCGGGTCTCCGACATGCGGGTGACCTCGACGCCGCAGATGGTGATCTCGCCGGAGGTCGGCGGCTCCAGGGCCGCGGCGGCCTGCAGGAGGGTGCTCTTCCCCGAGCCCGACGGCCCCATCACGGCCACGAACCGGCCGCGCGGGAAGGCCAGCGAGACGTCGTCGAGGGCGACCACGTCACCGTAGGTCTTGCTCACGCGCTCCAGCGTGACGACGGCCTCCATGACGGGCCTCGCGACCGCGCTCATGACCGGCCCCTGGCGAAGCGCAGGATCAGCAGCCCGGCGATGCCCGCCACGCCCACCACGCCCGACGCCAGCCCGACGGCGGTCAGATCGCCCCGCATGACGATGTTGGCCGCCACGTTCACCGACGCGCCGCACACCGCCATGATCCACAGCAGGGGGCGCGACGCCGATCGCCGCGGCCGGGTCCGCGGGCTGTGCGCCGCCCGCTCATATGTGTCAATTCTGTACGGATCGCTCATGAGGACAACGCTATGGACGCAGGTCTCCGCGCTGAATCCCGCCAGCAACCGAAGTAACGGTACAGACTGCTGTAGTACGGACGACCACGGATCGGGAGGAAGACTTGGTGCAGCGGATCGGGGTCATCGGGGTGGGCGAGATCGGCCGGGCCATCGTGACGGGCCTGTGCGAGGGGCCCGGCGAGCGTCCCGAGGTGTTCCTCTCCCCGCGGGGCGCCCGCGCGGCGGCGGAGTTGTCGCAGCGCTACGCCGACGTGCACGTGTGCGCCTCCAACCAGGAGGTGGCGGACCGCGCCGAGCTGGTCGTCATCGCCGTGCGCCCGCCGGACCGGCACGACGCGCTGGCCGGCCTGCGGGTGGCCGACGACACGATCGTGGTCAACGTGATGGCCGGCGTCGCCGTCGAGGAGCTGCGCAAGCTCCTGGACACCCGGGCCGCCCTGGTGCGGGCCATCCCGCTGCCCGCCGTCCGCGACCGCGACTCCGTCACGGTGACCTGGCCGTCCCACCCGGTGACCGACGCCCTGTTCGAACGGCTGGGCGGCGTGCTCGCGGCCCAGGACGAGGCGGCCTTCAACGTCTTCTCCGCGCTGACCGCCACGCTCACCACCCACCTGTCCTACCTGGCCACGCTCAGCACGTGGGCCGCCGGGCACGGCGTGCCGCCCGAGGTGGCGGAGGGCTACGTCCGCGGCCTGTTCCAGGGGCTCGGGCGGGCCCTGGGCGACGAGAGCCGTTCGCTGGCGCGGCTCGCGGCCGACCACGAGACCCCGAACGGCAGCAACGAACGCGTCCGCACCACCTGGTTCACCCCGGCCAGCTCGCAGGCCCTCGCCGGGACGCTCGACGACCTGCTCGACCGCCTCAGCTGACCGGGGGCTCCCGGCCGGGCGGTCACCGGCAGTCCTTGCTCGCGGGCGCGCAGAACCGCACCTCCGGGTAGCGCGCCGACGGCCCGTCCAGCAACGGTTGCGGCCTGCCGCGCAGGTGCAGGTCGAGGAAGGCCAGGACGTACGCGCGGACGATCTGCGTGGGCCGGGCCGCGTCCGGGGAGCCCGGCGCGCCCAGGCCGAGCGCCCGGGCCAGCAGCGGCACGTCGGTGAAGGACTGGTGGTCCGCGCCGGGCAGCGTCAGCCACCGCTTCCAGCCGGACAGCAGCTTCCAGTCGCGGTCCCAGGAGGTGTCGCGCCCGCCCGGCGGGTGGCCCGCCGACCCCAGGAACAGGAACGGCCGCGACAGCCCGCCCCTGGGGATCCGGGCGTACGTGGTGCCGTCCATGTCGAGGCCGGCGCGGATCCGGCGGTCCTTCAGCATGGCCTCCACCGCCGCGGCCCCGCCGATCGAGTGGCCCGCCATCGCGATCCTCCTCCGGTCGATCAGCCGCGCGCCCGGCCACGCCGGGTCCGGGCCGGTCAGCCGGTCGAGCACGAAGGAGACGTCGGCCGCCCGCGCCGCGGTCACCCTCGGCCCGAACCCGGGGTCGGTGTCGCTGTCGCACGCCACGCACGTCGCGATCCGCCCGTCCGGGAAGGTCGTGGCGTAGTTCTCGTAGGCGTGGTCGACGCCGGCCACGACGTACCCGTGCGAGGCCAGGTCCTCGGCGAGGGCGGTCAGCGTGCCGCGCGGCAGGGTGAAGCCGGGGGAGAGCACCACCAGGGGCAGGCCGGGGGCCCGTCCGGCGGGCTCGGCGCCGGTGCGGGCGTTGGTCCGCACCTTGCTGAGCACGTCGGAGGGCGCACTGGTCACCCGCTTGCCCTTCAGCGTCAACTCGGACTCCTTGGCACGACGAACTTCGGCCCGCTGACCTCGGAGGAAGACTCCTTCGCGTTCATGGACAAGGCC